>JBJOKP010000502.1:0-3145 GCA_046046045.1 Pseudomonadota bacterium
CATGGCGGCGCGCCAGGGTGTCGCGATGCTCCAGGCCGTCGGCACCGCAGCGGCTGGCCGCGCCGCTGCAGTCGATGCCGGCGTCGATGAAGCTGGCGGCGCTGTCATGCACCTCGGCCGTGGCGCCGCCCTGTTCGGCCGTGGTGATGGGCATGCGGATGGCCTGGCCGAACTCGGTCTCGATGTCGGGCACCTGGGTGGCCGCCAGCAGGGCCGACTTGGCGGCATTGGTGTGGCACTGGTAGCAGGTCTGCTCCAGCGCCGGGTTGCCGCCCTGGCGCGCCGCCAGCGGGTTGCCGGCGGGCAGGGGCGCGTCCGTGCCCTCGCGGGTCAGGCGGCGGGCGCCCTGCACCGTGTGGGTGTCGTGGCAGTTCAGGCAGCCGGCCCGCCAGACCGGCAGGCCCAGGGGGAACTGGCGCAGGCTGGCCGCGCCGTCCTTGTAGACCTCGTCGGCCACCTCCGGCCGGGCATGGGCGGAATAGGCCCAGGCGCCGAAGCTGCCGTTCTTGTCATGGCAGTTGAGGCAGATGATGTCGGTGGCCGGGCTGGCCACCGGGCTGGGCGCGGCCTGCTGGAAGCGCGGCGCGCGCAGGAATTTCTGGTTGCCCTGGCTGGCGTCGAGCTCGCGCAGGTGCGGGTCGTGGCAGGTGGCGCACTGCACCTGGCCGGTGCCGCCCGGGCCGGTGGGCTCCAGCGGCAGCAGGGGCTTGAAGCCCGGGCTGCGCAGGCCCAGGGTGCTGCCGCTGCCGGGCGGCACGCGCTGCTGGGCGTCGGGCACGCGCAGCTCGCCGTCGCGCTGGGCCAGGGCGGCGGTGAAGGAGAGCGAGATGGGGTGGTCGTTGCCCAGGTCCTGACCCAGCAGGCGGGTGTAGCCGCTGGTCGCGCCCTGGGGGCCGGGCGGCATGGTGCCGCCGGGGCCGGTGCCGTCCATGGCGATGTCCACCGGGCCGCGCCCGCCCATGACGTTGACGCTGCCGATGGCCAGGGTGCCGTCATGGCAGGACAGGCAGAGCTTGGAGCTGCCGCCGGGCTGGCCGCTGAAGCCCTCGGCGATGCTGGCGGCGTCCAGCGAGGACGAGCTGTAGGGCGTGTAGCTGCTGCCCGCCGGCACGCGGCGGTTCCAGAGCGGCGCCCGCAGGGGCGTGCCGCCCTGGTCGGCCTGGGTGGCGCCGTGGGGGGTGTGGCAGAAGACGCAGACCTGGTCGGTGCCGCCGGCCGTGGCATGCACGCTGCCCGGGCCGTTGACCGAGAGGTTGTGCGGGGTGGACCGCACGTCCGACACGCGCTGGGCCCGGCCGGGCGCGCTGGCCATCAGCATCAGCAGGGCGGCGGCCAGCAGGGCCAGGCCCGGCATGACGACGGCCATGCGTCGGTAGGCGGCACGCAGGGGATGGAGGCTCATGGCGTGCTCCTGTCATGGGCCAGGGGGCGGGGGATGGCGGCGTCCGGGCCGACGTAGCGCAGCCGCACCACCCGGCCGCGGAACTGGTCGGCCACCCAGAGCTGGCCCTGGCCGTCGGCCCACAGCCCGGCGGGCAGGTAGAAGCGCAGCAGCTCGGCCAGGGGGGCGGCGCCGGACAGGTCCGCGGGGCTGGAACTGGTCGCCGTGGCGGCTGACGAGGCCGCGCCGGCCGCAGCGGCGGGTGTAGCGGGTGTGGCGGGTGCGGCGGGTGCGGCAGAGGGTGCCGCCTGCGCGCGCAGCCCCGCGGCGCCGACGCCGCTGCCCAGGGGCAGCAGGAAGTCGCCGGCCTGGTCGTAGACCAGCAGGCTGTCGTAGTAGGACTCCACCACCACCACCCGGCCGTCGGCATCCACGGCCACGCCCTTGGGCCGCACCAGCTCGCCCAGGCGCAGGCCCTGGCGGCCGATGCTGCGGCGCATCTCCAGCCTGCCGGCGGCCGGATCGGCCAGGGCCGTGCCGCCCAGCACCTGCACGCGGTGGTTGAAGGTGTCGGTCACGTAGAGCTCGCCGCCCGCCCAGGCCAGATGGCTGGGGGCGTTGAACTCGGCCGGGCCGCTACCGCGCCGGCCCAGGCGGCCGAGCAGGCGGCCCTGGGCGTCGAAGACCTTCAGGTCATGGGCGGCGGTGTCGGCCACGTAGAGCCGGCCGCTGGCCGGGTCGCGCGCCAGGCCGGTGGGCCGCTGCAACTGGCCGCGGCCGATCTCGGCCAGGGGCTGGCCGCTTGGCCCCAGCAGGTAGACCGCGCCCAGCTGGGCATCGGCCACATAGATGCCGCCGCCGGGGGCCGGCGCCAGGCCGCTGGGCGAATGCAAGCGCAGCAGCCCCTGGGCCTGGTCCCAGACCTGCAGCCGGCCGGCCGGCGGATCGAAGACCAGCACCGCCTGGCGGCCGACGTCGCTGACATAGACCCGCCCGGCGCCATCCACCGCCACGGCGGCCGGGCGCTGCAGGGTGAGCGGCGGGGCGGGTTCGTCCAGCCCGGCGATCCAGCGGCCCAGGCGGGCCAGGGCACCGCCGGCCGCCGGGGGGGCGACCAGATTGGCCTCGCCTTCCAGGCTGCCGGCCCAGGCGTAACGCGCGGGTTCGGGCGGCGCCGGCCACACCAGCACCTGGCCGGGCGGCACGCCGTCCATGGCATAGACCAGCCGGGCCGGGCCGCTGGGCGTGCTGGCGCAGCCGCCCACCAGCAGCAGCATCAGGGCGGCCAGACCCATGCCGACACCCTTGCCCAGACCCAGGCCGGCAAGCCGTGGGCGAGTGCGTCGGGCTGCGTGGAGTTGGCCGGCCGACGGCAGGTGGTGCGCGTTCACCATCGCCCCGGCCCCGAGGTCTGGGCGCCGCCGGTGATGCCGGGCGGCAGGCCGGGGAGGCCGGAATGGCAGAGCTCGCAGCGCTCCGGCCCCCAGGCGATCTGGTTGTTGTGGCACATGCCGCAGAAGCGGCCGTCGACGATGTCGCTCATCAGCACCTGGTTGGCGCCGGCGCGCATCTTGAAGCCCAGCTCGGAATGGCAGACCTTGCAGCGGAAGCGGATGCGGTGGAACCAGTGCGGAAAGACCACCGGCCGCATGCCCTCGTAGTCGCTGCGCTGGTTGAGCACCACGTCGCCGTATTCGGCCCGCGCCGGCGTGGCGGTGCCCAGCAGGCCGACAACGGCCAGACCCATGAACATCAGCCCCAGGA
>JBJOKP010000503.1:0-3144 GCA_046046045.1 Pseudomonadota bacterium
ACCACACCATCGTCGGTGCCCTGGTGGCCCGCACCTGGCGCCTGGCCCCGGCCCTCAAGCCCGCCATCCGCCTGCATCACGAGCCCGAGGCCCTGGCCGACGAAAGCCTGCCCCCCCAGGTGCGCAGCCTGATCGCCGCCGGCGTGGTGGCCGAACACCTCATCAGCCAGATCAGTGGCCAGCCACCCAGCCAGGAATGGCTGCAGCGTGGCAACAGCTGTCTGAACTGGCTGCAGGTGGCTGACGACGAACTGCTGCACTGGCAGGACGAGCTGTCCTGCCTGGCCCTCAACTGAGCCGTGCCAGGCGACCCTGGGCGACCCTGGGCGACCCTGGGCGACCCTGAGCCACCCCTTGCGGCCCTGGGCCGACCTGATCATCCCGGGCCAAACCCCGGGTCGCCGCGCCTGCGCCAGCCCTGCGTCAGGGCCGGGCTTCATCCTCCGCCCGCCGGATTTGCCGCTTCAGACCTGTCTGCGCACCGCCAGGTGCCCGGGCACGTCACAGGGGCGACAAACCCGGTCGCGGCTCATTCCCTAAGCTCCGCCGCCCGGCCCTGGCCGATCGGTGCCCGCAAGTTCAACCGCAAGCGCAAGCGTTTGCGACATTTGCCGAACCGGGCGACCCGCTGCCACAACCTGGTGCAGGTCGCACCCTTGCCGGGTTTTTTGCTGCACTGCACAATAGAGGGGTTGACCTTCGCCCGTGCCCTACCCGGACCGGTGCGAGGCTGACCGACCTTCCCGCCCACCTCCACGAAAGACGAACGATGCTCTACCAGCTCTACGAAACCCAGCGCGCGGTGATGAGCCCCTTCGCAGAGTTCGCCAGCGCCGCGGCCAAGCTCTACAGCCATCCGCTCTCGCCCTTCTCCCAGAGCGTCGCCGCGCCGCGCGTGGCTGCCAGTTTCGAGTTGCTGCATCGTCTGACCAAGGAATACGAGAAGCCGGAATTCGGCATCACCGGCGTCAGCGTGGATGGGGTCGAGGTGTCCGTTCAGGAACAGCTCATCCTCAAGAAGCCCTTCTGCCGGCTGCTGCGCTTCAAGCGCTTTTCCGACAACGGCCCCCAGCTCGAGAAGATGAAGAAGCATCCGGTGGTGCTGGTGGTGGCACCGCTGTCGGGCCATCACTCCACCCTGCTGCGCGACACCGTGCGCACCCTGCTGCAGGACCACAAGGTCTACATCACCGACTGGGTGGACGCCCGCATGGTGCCCATGAGCGAGGGTGCCTTCCACCTCGATGACTACATCGGCTACGTGCAGGACTTCATCCGCCACATCGGCCCCGAGGTGAACGTGGTCTCGGTCTGCCAGCCCACCGTGCCGGTGCTGGCCGCCATCTCCCTGCTGGCCAGCAATGGCGAGTTCACCCCGCGCACCATGACCATGATGGGCGGCCCCATCGACGCCCGCAAGAGCCCGACCGCCGTCAACAACCTGGCCATGAACCGCAGCCACGAGTGGTTCCAGAGCAATGTGATCTACCGCGTGCCGGCCAACTACCCAGGCTCCGGCCGGCCGGTCTACCCGGGCTTCCTGCAGCACACTGGCTTCGTGGCAATGAACCCGGACCGCCACCTCAATTCCCACTGGGACTACTTCCTCGACCTGGTGCGCGGCGACGACGACAGCGTCGATGCCCACCGCAAGTTCTACGACGAATACAACGCCGTGCTGGACATGCCGGCCGAGTACTACCTCGAGACCATCAAGACCGTGTTCCAGGACTTCGCCCTGGTCAACGGCACCTGGAAGGTCAAGGGACAGCTGGTGCGGCCGCAGGACATTTCCGCCACCGCCCTGCTGACGGTGGAAGGTGAGCTCGACGACATCTCCGGCGCCGGCCAGACCGAGGCCGCCCACGGACTGTGCAGCGGCATCCCCGCCACGCGCCGCCAGCACCTGTGCGTCGAGGGCGCGGGCCACTACGGCATCTTCTCGGGCCGCCGCTGGCGCGAGATCGCCTACCCGCAGATCCGCCAGTTCATCCTCGACCACCAGGCTTGACGCCCATCCCCGGCCCAGGCGCGGCGCCACCACACGCCTCCGAGGCGGCGATGCTGGAAGACCAGATCGACCGCCTGCTGCCGCAGACACAGTGCACCCGCTGCGGCTACCCGGACTGCCGCGCCTACGCCCAGGCCATCGCCCGCGAGGGCGTGGCCATCAACCGCTGCCCGCCTGGCGGCGACGCGGGCATCGCCCGCCTGGCTGAACTCACCGGCCAGGCCATCAGCGCCCTGGACCCGGACTGCGGCAGCAGCGGCCCGCGCCTGCTGGCCGTCATCGACGAAGCCTGGTGCATAGGCTGCACGCTCTGCCAGGCCGCCTGCCCGGTGGACTGCATCATCGGCACCCACAAGCGCATGCACACGGTCATCGAGGCCGAATGCACCGGCTGCGAACTCTGCGTGCCGGCCTGCCCGGTGGACTGCATCGTGCTGGAAGAGCTCACCCCTGGCCGCTCCGGCTGGGATGCCTGGAGCCCCACCCAGGCCGACGCCGCACGCGAGCGCTACCAGGCCACCCAGACCCGCCGCGCCCGCCTGGGCGCCGAACACCGCGCCGCCAAGCTGGCCGAGGCCGAGACCAAGCTGGCCCGCTTGCCCGAACTCACCAAGCTGCCCGGCCAGGATGCCGCGGCCGATGCCGCCGAGCTGGCGCGCAAGAAGGGCGTGATCGAGGCCGCCCTGGCCCGCGCCCGGGCCCGTCGCGGCGGCTAGCCGGGTTCGCCCTAGCGCTGGCGAGTTGTGCAGGCCGGTCGGGCCGCCGCATACTTTGGGCATGAAGCTCTACTTCTCCCCCACCTCGCCCTATGTGCGCAAGTGCCTGGTCGTCGCCCGCGAACTCGGCGTGGACGGCCAGATCCAGCTCATCGGCAGCAATGCCCATCCGGTCAAGCGCGACCAGTCCATCGTCGCGGCCAACCCGCTGGGCAAGGTGCCGGTGCTGGTCACCGACGAGGGCCGCGCCCTCTACGACAGCCGGGTGATCTGCGAATACCTCGATGCCCGCTACGGTGCCGGCCGCATCCTGCCCGCCAGTGGCGAGGCCCGCTGGAACGTGCTCACCCTGCAGGCCCTGGCCGACGGCATGCTCGACGCCGCCCTGCTGGTGCGCTACGAACAGATCGCCCGGCC
>JBJOKP010000504.1:0-3143 GCA_046046045.1 Pseudomonadota bacterium
CCGCCAGGCTGATCGTCGGGCTCACCCTGCCAGCCCAGGCCCGCCGAGCGGTCCATGACCTGGTGCATCAGGGCCTGCAGGCCGCCGTGCAGCCAGCTGCCCGGGCCGGGATAGCTGGGCTTGCTGGCATGGCTGGAGAGCGACCAGCTGTTGACCATGGCGATGGCCTGGTCGGGGGTTTGGCGGGCGCTGTCGATCAGGGCCTGCGAGACGGCCATGGGATAGGCCGTGCCCACCATCACCAGGGCGCTGACCCTGCCCGGGGCGCGGCCGGCCGCCTCCAGCGCGATCAGCGAGCCCATGCTGTGGCCCACCAGCACGGCGCGCTCCAGGCCGGCGGCGTCCAGGGCGGCCAGCACCCAGTCGGCCAGGGCCTCGACCGAACGCAGCGCCGGGCCGGCCGAGCGGCCGTGGCCGGGCAGGTCCAGGGCCAGGGCGGCATGGCCATGGTGGGCGCACCAGCGCGCCATCAGGGTCCAGACACAGTGGTCGTTGAGGGCACCGTGGATGAAGACCACGGCGGGCTTGGACCGGTCCAGCGCCAGGCCGCCGGTGTAGGCATAGGCGGCGCGGCCATGGATCTGCAACTGCATGTCAGCGGCCCTCCGTGCCGGTCGCGGTGGTCGCGGCCTTGGGTGCTTGGGGAGCCTTGGCCGGCGCGCCCACCTTGGCCGCCAGCTTGAGGGCGCGCTCCAGGTCGGCGACCAGGTCGGCCGCGTCCTCCAGGCCGATGGACAGGCGGATGGTGCCCGGGCCGATGCCGCTGGCCGCCAGGGCCTGGGCATCCATGCGTGAATGGGTGGTGCTGGCCGGATGGATGACCAGCGAACGGCAGTCGCCCACATTGGCCAGGTGGGAGAAGAGCTGCAGGTTCTCGATGAAGACCCGGCCGCGTTCACGCGTCAGGGCCAGGGCCTCGTCAGGGCCATGGCCGGGTGGGGCGGCGAGGTCGAAGCTGAAGACCGCGCCCGGGCCGCGTGGCAGCAGGCGGGCGGCGAGGGCGTGGTCCTTGTGGCTGGCCAGGCCCGGGTAGTTGACCTTGGCCACCATGCCCTGGTCGGCCAGCCACTGCGCCACCTGGCCGGCATTGGCCACGTGGCGGGCCATGCGCAGGGGCAGGGTCTCGATGCCCTGCAGCATCAGCCAGGCGGTGTGCGGGCTCATGCAGGCGCCGAAGTCGCGCAGGCCCTCGCGGCGGGCGCGCAGCAGGAAGGCGCAGACCGGGTTCTCCTCGGCGAACACCATGTCGTGGAAACCGGCATAGGGTGCGGCCAGTTCGGCAAAGCGGCTGCTGGCGTCATGCGCGGCCTGCCAGTCGAAGCGGCCGCCGTCCACCACCACGCCGCCGATCACCGTGCCATGGCCGCACAGGAACTTGGTGGCCGAATGCATCACCAGGTCGGCGCCCTGGCCGATGGGCTGCTGCAGCCAAGGCGTGCTGAAGGTGGCGTCCACCAGCAGGGGCAGGTGGTGCTCATGGGCGATGGCCGAGACGGCCGGAATGTCCAGCACGTCCAGGCCCGGGTTGCCCAGGGTCTCGC
Source organism: Pseudomonadota bacterium (assembly GCA_046046045.1). Classification (GTDB taxonomy): domain Bacteria; phylum Pseudomonadota; class Gammaproteobacteria; order Burkholderiales; family Burkholderiaceae_C; genus Sphaerotilus. The sequence continues at coordinate 1,542 of JBJOKP010000504.1, forward strand.
CGAAGAAGAGCCGCGTCTCGGGCCGGATGGCGGCGCGCCAGCCTGCCAGGTCGCCCGGCTTGACGAAAGTGGTCTGGATGCCGAAGCGCGGCAGCGTGTAGGCCAGCAGGTTGTGCGAGCCGCCGTAGAGCGCGCTGCTGGCCACGATGTGGTGGCCGGCCCCGGCGATGGTGGCAATGGCCAGGTGCATGGCCGCCTGGCCGCTGGCCGTGGCGATGGCGCCCACGCCTCCTTCCAGCGCCGCCATGCGTTCCTCGAAGGCCGCGGTCGTGGGGTTGGAGAGCCGGCTGTAGACATGGCCGGCACGTTCCATGTTGAAGAGGCCGGCCGCGGCCTCGCTTGACTCGAAGACGAAGCTTGCGCTCAGGTGGATGGGCAGGGCACGTGCGCCGGTGGCCGGGTCTGGCCGGGCGCCGGCATGCAGGGCCAGGGTGTCGAAGGAAGGATCGAGGGCGCCAGCCATGGAACTCCTGACGGTGGCAGCGGGGAGGGGGTGAGGCCGGGAGCGCCGGGCATCGCGATGTGTTGACGGACCCAAGCGGCCTGCAGACTGATCGCCGTCAATTCAGCCCATGGCCCGTGCGCCCGGGATGATGGCTGCAGCCGACGAAGATGCGTTCAGGCGTATCCCGGGGGGCGCTGCACAAAGATTGTGGGCTATATTGATTCCGAACCATCGGTACCCGGCACGGCCACGAGGAGGCATCACATCATGAAGGTCAGCGACATCCTGCGAGTCAAGGGCAGCACCCTGTTCACCGTGACGCCGGACCACGCCTTGTCCGATGCCCTCAACACCATGTCCGAGCAGGACATCGGCTCGCTGGTGGTCATGGCCCAGGGTGATCTGGTGGGCATGCTCACCTTCCGCGAGGTCATCCAGGCCGTGGTCGCCAACGGTGGCCAGGTCGGCCAGAGCAAGGTGGGTGCGGTGATGGACGCTGCTCCGTTGATCTGCGACCCCGACACGGAGATCGACGAGGTGCGCCGCATGATGCTTGAGCGCCATGCCCGCTACATGCCGGTGGTGAACCAGCGCACCCTGATGGGCGTGATCTCCTTCTACGACGTGGCCAAGGCCGTGGTCGAGAGCCAGGACTTCGAGAACCGCATGCTCAAGGCCTACATCCGCGACTGGCCGGTGGAGGAGGGCGCACCGGCCCAGCCCGCCGCCTCGAACTGAGTCCGGCAACCCCATGACAAAGGCCCGCATCCGCGGGCCTTTGTCGTTGTGGCACAGCGTCCGCCAGGAGCAGGTCTGGGCCTGCCAGGCGGGCGGGTGGCTGCCGCTCAGTTCGCCTCGATCAGCCCCATGTCGCCGCTGGCCATCAGGGCCTCGATGTCCATGAGGATGAGCATGCGCTCGCCCACGTTGGCGATGCCGGTGATGTGGCTGGTGTCCACCGCGGCATCGATCTCGGGCGCGGGCCGCACCGATTCGGCCGGCAGCTCCAGCACGTCGGAGACCGAATCCACCACCGCGCCGACCACGCGGCCGCGGATGTTGAGGACGATGACCACGGTGAAGTCGTTGTATTCGGCCGAATCGCAGCCGAACTTCAGGCGCAGGTCGACGATGGGCACGATCACGCCGCGCAGGTT
>JBJOKP010000505.1:0-3141 GCA_046046045.1 Pseudomonadota bacterium
GGTCTGCGGCCTGCGCCTGGGCCAGCGCCACCTCCTCATCGACCGCGAGGAAGGCGCCGAGGTCTTCGTGTGCGGCCACCCGCGCGAGCAGGTGGCGGGTGAGTTCGACGCTGGAGAGCTGGCCGGCATCGAGCAGGGCGCCGAGTTCGACCACGCCGAGTTCGTGCAGGGCGGCAGGTGCAGTCATGGGGACAGGCAGTCAGGAGGATGGAGGCAGGCGGCGACCATGCGGCCGGGCCTGGTGGCGGGGTGGCGCACCCTGACGGGTGCGCGCTGCCCCGGGGCTTATTCGATGACGCGCGGCACGAGGAAGAGGCCGTTCTCGACCGCCGGGGCGCTGCGCTGGTTGGCCTCGCGCTGGTCGGCCTCGCTCACCGCGTCCTCGCGCAGGCGCAGGCTCACCTCCTGGATGGCCGAGAGCGGGGTGTAGAGCGGCGCCACGCCGCTGGTCTCGACCGCGCGCATGCGCTCGACGATGTCGAAGAAGCCGTTGAGCTGGGCCAGCAGGTCGCCGGCCTCGCGGGGTTCGAGCTCCAGGCGGGCCAGGTGGGCGATGCGGGTGACGTCGTCGGCGTGGAGGGCCATGGGCAGCGCAATCAGGTGGTTCCGCGGTAAGCGGCAGTAAAGGCGGCAGGAAGCCAGGGGCAAACGGCGGGGGTGAGGCCGGAGTGCGGCCGGGCAGGCGCCGGCCGGAGGATGCCGGAAGCGCGCCTGACCGCGAAAACCCCGCCAGATCGGGCCGGGATGACCCCAGATACCGCGCCGGCACAGGCTTTTGCAGGCCTGCGGGCAAGCGGCTCGGGGAGGGGCTTCGGGTATTATCGCCCGCTGTTTTTTGCCGCCCCCGCCCTCTGCCGGGGCCGCGCGCAATCCGATCCTCCCCGCCCCTGTAGACCCCCACCGGCCCTGGCCCCGCGCGGCCGCCGGTAGCCCGAGACCCCACCATGTTCTATGGATCGCTGCGGCGCTATTTCTCCACCGATCTCGCCATCGACCTCGGCACCGCCAACACCCTGATCTATGTGCGCGGCACGGGCATCGTGCTGAACGAACCCTCGGTGGTCTCGATCCGCCACGAGGGCGGCCCCAACGGCAAGAAGACCATCCAGGCCGTGGGCTCCGAGGCCAAGGCCATGCTGGGCAAGGTGCCCGGCAACATCGAGGCCATCCGGCCGATGAAGGACGGCGTGATCGCCGACTTCACCGTCACCGAGCAGATGCTCAAGCAGTTCATCAAGATGGTGCACCCGCGCTCGCTGCTGCGGCCCAGCCCCCGCATCATCATCTGCGTGCCCTGCGGCTCCACCCAGGTGGAGCGCCGCGCCATCCGCGAATCGGCCCTGGGCGCCGGCGCCAGCGAGGTCTACCTGATCGAGGAACCCATGGCCGCGGCCATCGGCGCCGGCCTGCCGGTGAGCGACGCCTCGGGCTCCATGGTGGTGGACATTGGCGGCGGCACCACCGAGGTGGCCGTGATCTCGCTGGGCGGCATGGTCTACAAGGGCAGCGTGCGGGTGGGTGGCGACAAGTTCGACGAGGCCATCGTCAACTACATCCGCCGCAACTACGGCATGCTGATCGGCGAACCCACGGCCGAGGCCATCAAGAAGGAAATCGGCTCGGCCTTCCCCGGCTCCGAGGTCAAGGAGATGGAGGTCAAGGGCCGCAACCTTTCCGAAGGTGTGCCGCGCAGCTTCACCGTCTCGTCCAACGAGATGCTGGAAGCGCTCACCGAGCCGCTCAACCAGATCGTCTCCAGCGTCAAGCGTGCCCTCGAACAGACCCCGCCCGAGCTGGGTGCCGACATCGCCGAGCGCGGCATGATGCTGACCGGCGGCGGCGCCCTGCTGCGCGACCTCGACCGCCTGCTGGCCGAGGAAACCGGCCTGCCCGTGCTGGTGGCCGAGGACCCGCTGACCTGCGTGGTGCGCGGCTGCGGCATGGCCCTGGAACGCATGGAGCGCCTGGGCTCGATCTTCACTTCGGAATAAGCCCGCCGCTGTGCGCTGAGCCGACCGGGCGCCCTGCGTCCGGGATGGTCCTGGCGCCAGAGCACCGCCAGGGCATCGCCCGAGCACGCCATGCCCATCGGCACGCTGGACCGCTCTCCCCCCCCCTTCTTCCGCCAGGGCCCATCGGCCCTGACGCGGCTGGTGTTCTTCGCCTCGCTGGCGGTCTTCTTCATGGCGGCCGACACCCGGCTCAAGCTCAGCGCGCCGCTGCGCTCGACCATTGCCAGTGCGGTCCATCCTGTCGAGCTCGCCCTGCTGCGGCCGGTGCAGGCCCTGGGTCAGGCGCGTGACTATGTGGGCACGGTCAGCGAGGCCAAGCGCGCCGAGGAAGCCGCCCGCACCACCCAGGCCCTGCAGGCCCAGCGTGCCCTGCAGATCGACTCCCTGACGCGCGAGAACACCGCCCTGCGCGAGCTGCTGGGCCTGACCAGGCGCTACGAGGTGAAGGGCCATTTCGCCGAGGTGCTCTACCAGGCGGCCGATCCCTTCTCGCGCAAGGTCATCATCGACCGCGGCCTGCTGGCCGGCGTGAAGCTGGCCTCGCCGGTGATCAACGAACAGGGCGTGATCGGCCAGGTGACGCGGGTCTATCCGCTCAACGCCGAGGTGACCCTGCTGACCGACCGTGATGCCATGATCCCCGTGCTCAACACCCGCAGCCAGCAGCGCAGCGTCGCCGTCGGCCATCCCAATGGTGGCGAGCTGGAACTGCGCTTCATGGCCAGCAATGCCGACGTCAAGGTCGGCGATGCCCTGGTCACCACCGGGCTGGACGGCATCTACCCGGCCGGCTACCCGGTGGCCCAGGTGCTGGAGGTCGACCGCCAGGCCGATTCCTCCTTCGCCAGCATCCGTCTGGCCCCGGTGGTGGCGGTGGACGGTGTGCGCCATGTGCTGGTGCTGGACCCGAGCGGCGCCCAGCTGCCGCCGCGCCCGGTCGAGCCGGTGGCCTCGGCCCCGACCACGACGCCACGCCACAAGGGCGTCAAGGCCTCGGACAGCAAGGGAGGGTCCGCGCGATGATGCCCAGCGCCGGTGACCAGCTGCTGCTGCCGGTCCGCCCCCGGTACATCTGGCTGACCCTGGCCGTGGCCCTGGCCCTGAGCCTGGCGCCCATAGGCCGGGCCCC
>JBJOKP010000506.1:0-3141 GCA_046046045.1 Pseudomonadota bacterium
CAGTCTGGTAGCTCGTTGGGCTCATAACCCAAAGGTCGCAGGTTCAAATCCTGCCTCCGCAACCAAGGAATCTTGTGCCTCAGGGCACATCGCAGAGCCCGCCTAGTGCGGGCTCTGTCGTTTCCAGGCGTTGATTCCTTCAGCCCTGGCTACACCGCGGTCAACGTGATCTCTCAGGTCAGAGGGATTCCCCTGCGCAGTGGGGCCGACCGACAGCAGAGGCGCTTCTACAGGTGCACGGAACTACCGCGCTGTCCACCCGCGGAATGCCTCCTTGAAGGACCTTGCGGGCTCGTCAAGCACTCGTTTGACGCATGACTTTGATGGTCGCAGTGATCCATTCATCATGCCGAATGCCAGCAACCGCAAGGAACTGACTCACGACCGAATCCTCGGTGTGGCATCACGGGCCCTACGCCGGTCCGGCTATGGTGGAGCCGGCCTGGCGACGATCATGAAAGAGGCCGGGCTGACACTTGGCGGTTTCTATGCGCATTTCCGGTCTCGCGATGCCTTGCTGGCAGAAGCCACGCAGCGTGCCGGTCGGGACACCGCCGCCGTGCTGGCGGAGCGCCTGCGCCATGCACAGGCGCCAGGGTCTGAGCCCGTTTGCCGCGCTGGTTCAGACATGGAAGTGCCCCCCAGAACCGAGGCAGCCAGCCTGGTCTGGCCGCCATTGCAATCGTGCGAGGGAACATGACCCGAGCAGCCGACACCTCCGCTTCGACCGCCGCAGCCCTTGCTCGCCCCTGGCAGGTGTTCGGGGTGGCCAGCATCGCGACCTTTCTGGTCTCGCTGGACACCACCATGCTTTTCGCGGCGTTCGACCCGCTGCGGCATGCTTTCAGCACCGCGTCGGCGGCGGATCTGTCCTGGGTGATCAACGCCTACACCGTGGTCTACGCGGCCATGCTGATCCCTGCCGGTGGCCTGGCCGATGGCTATGGCCGCAAGCGCGTCTTCCTGCTCGGCGTGGCCGTGTTTCTTGTCGCCTCGGCGGCCTGCGGCCTGGCCGGCAGCGTGGCCTGGCTGGTGGCTGCACGTGCGTTGCAGGCGGTTGGTGCGGCCCTGCTCATGCCCGCTTCGCTGGCCATCGTGCTGGCCGTGTTCGCGCAGGCCCAGCGTGCCGTGGTGGTGAGCCTCTGGGGCGCCGTGGGTGGCCTGGCGGCCGCGGTGGGGCCTAGTGCCGGCAGCTTCGTGATCGACCAGTTCGGCTGGCCCTGGGCGTTCTACATCAACCTGCCGCTGGGTGCCATCGCCTTGTGGCGTGGCGCGAGCTTGCTGACCGAGTCGGCGACCCAGGGCAAGTGCCGTCAGGTCGACGGTGTGGGCATGGCCTTGCTGATGCTGGCCGTGGCGGCGATCACGCTGACCATCGTCGAAAGCGAAGCGCCGCACTGGAGCGTCCGGGAGCTCGTGGTGATGGGCGCCACCGGCCTGGCCGCTGCGGCTGCCTTTGTCGCCTGGGCGTATCGGGCCCGGTCGCCGCTGGTGGACCTGGCCCTGTTCAGGAACCGCACCTACCGGTACGTCAACCTGGCCACCCTGGCCTTCGGCACCGCGTTCTCGATGATGTTCCTGACCTTCTTCTTCTACATGATGAAGGTCTGGCATTTCAGCCTGCCGCAGGCCGGGCAGGCGGTGACGCCGGGGCCGCTGCTGGTGATGCCCACGGCCATCCTCACCGGCCGCCGGGCCTCGCGCCTGGGCCACCGCCGCTTCCTGGTGGGTGGGGCCATGCTCTATGCCTGCAGCAGCCTGTGGTTCATGCTGGTGCCTGGGACTGAGGCGCACTACCTGTCGCAATGGCTGCCCGGACCGATGATGAGCGGCATCGCGGTCGGCCTCGTGCTGCCCTCGCTGTCAGCCGCCGCGGTGAGCCGCCTGTCCGTGGAGCACTACGGTGTGGGCAGTGCGGTCAACCAGGCCACCCGCCAGATCGGCTCGGTGCTGGGCGTAGCCCTGACCGTGGCTCTTTTGGGCCATGAGGCGCTGCAGCGTGCCGACTTCGATGCGCTCTATCTGACCCATGCCGCGCTGGCCATGCTCACCGGGCTGCTGTGCTTCCCCGTGGATACGAAGCCCCAGGGCGCACAGCCTCGGCCCTGAGCCGAGGCATGGTCAGGTGCCAGGCCCTGGCCGTTGCCCGGGCTGAATGAGCGGCGGTCCGGCCAGGAGGGCCTGAGGGTCGGTGGTAGTGTCGCGGATCGGTCAGGCCGGGCTGCGCTGGCTCGTGGTGACCTTCACCGGCGGCGCCGCGTTCTCTGTCTTCGCAGCCGGAGCGGACTGGCAACGGTTGAAGGCGATGACGCCGTCTCCTCACCATCAAGCGCGACGAGGGCGCCCGGGTCAACAACAGGCTGTTGACCCGGTGACGGATGGTCAGGTCGGTGACATGGGATCATCCCCCGCATGGTCGACATCGCGCTCACGTCCCTGCCGTTTTTTGCCCTGGTGCTGTGTGGCTGGATGGCCGCACGCACGCGGCGCCTGCCGGCCGATTCGGTCGCGCCGCTCAACGGCTTCGTGCTCTGGTTCGCGCTGCCCGCCATGCTGCTGCGTTTCGTGGCCCGCACCCCCATCGACACGGTGATCGATCCCCGCCTGGCGCTGGGTTACGCCGCCTGCGGGCTGGGTGCCTATGCCCTGGCAGCCCTGGGGCTGAGGGCGCGCGCCCGCAGCAACTGGATAGACACGGCCTACGGTGCGCTGGCCGCTGCCTGGCCCAACTGGGGCTACATGGGCTTCGGCCTGCTGCCGGCGCTGTTCGGCGAGCAGGCCATCGGCACCATGATCGCGGCCGGCATCATGGACCTGCTGGTGCTGATGCCCGTGGCCCTGCTGATGGCCTCGCGCCAGCAGGCCGCCGGCGGCCTGCGTGCCCTGGTCCAGGGCTTGACGGCGGTGGCGCGCAACCCGCTCTTCATCGCCATCCTGGGCGGCGTGGCCCTGTCGCTGCTGCATGTGCAGATACCCAAGGCGGTGGACGAATTCCTGCGCCTGCTCGGCTCCTCGGCCGGGCCGGTGGCGCTGTTTGCCATCGGCGTCTTCGTCTACCGGCCGGGCCCGGTGCGGGTCGACCTGACCAGCTGGTGGCTGATCACCGTGAAGCTGCTGATCCATCCCCTGCTGATCTGGATG
>JBJOKP010000507.1:0-3138 GCA_046046045.1 Pseudomonadota bacterium
GGTCCCCGCGTGACTGAGCCGCGTCATGAGCCGCGGCCCGGCGCCGGCGAGCTGCCGGCCGCCCTGCGCCAGCTGGAGGTGCTCATCGTCGACGACGAGGCCCTGGCCCGCCTGCGCCTGCGCCAGCTGCTGGGCAGCTGCAGCGCCCCAGGTGCCCGCGTGGTGGCCGAGGCCGACAGTGCCGCCGATGCCCTGGCCTGGCTGGCCCGCCATCGCTGCGACCTGCTGCTGCTGGACATCCACATGCCCGGCATCAGTGGCCTGCAGCTGGCCGAGCGCCTGCGCCTGTCGGCCGGGCTGGACGGCGGGCCGGCGCCGGCGGTGGTCTTTGTCACTGCCCATGTCGAACATGCGCTGGAGGCCTTCGAGGTCGAGGCGGTGGACTACCTGACCAAGCCGGTGCGTGCCGCCCGGCTGCAGCAGGCCCTGGCCCGGGCCGATGCCTGGCTGCAGCGCGGCGGCGCGGTGACGGCCGCCGGCGCCTCGGGCTTTGCGCCCCTGCCGGTGCCGGATGAAGGGCCGCCCTTGCTGGTACACCAGCGCGGCGAACTGCTGCGCATCCCCCTGCGCGACATCCTCTATCTGCGCGCCGATGCCAAATACGTGCAGCTGCGCACCCCCGCCCAGAGCCACTGGCTCGACGAAAGCCTGGCCGAGCTGGAGCAGCGCCTGGGCGAGCGCTTCCTGCGCATCCACCGCAATGCCCTGGTGGCGCGCGATCACATCCGTGCCCTGGCGCGCCATCCCGGCGTCGCTGCCACGTCGGGCGAGGGTGAGGGCTGGGCCGTCCAGGTTGCCGGGACGCTCGAATGGCTGGCGGTTTCGCGCCGGCAACTTGCCCAGGTGCGGCGGTCCCTGGAACTGCCGGTCGATGGCGCCTGAGGCCGTTCCAGTGCGCCGTCGCGCTGCCGGGTTGGCCGTCAAGAGGGCAGGCCGCCATTGACCTGACACAGACAACGCCCGGGCCGGTCGGATCGCACGGGCGCTTCGTGACAAGCTGAACAGAGCGTTGCCATTGGGGGCTGGACCTGCCGATCCGCCCCTCTAGGATGGCGCCCGGCCGCTGATGGGCCACCAGGGAGCGGTCCGGCGCTGACTCCCGGGTGGGTGCTCCCGTCCGCCGACCTTCCCCCTGCCTGCCTGCGTTGTCCCCACCGGTGATCCACCTCCTCCTGCTGTCGTACATGGTGGCCCTGCTGATCAGGCCCCAGGACTGGTTCGAACCGGTGTTGGGGCTGCCCACCGGCCTGATCATCACCGGGGCCATGTATTTGGTGGGAGCCGTGGGCTGGCTGAAGGACCGCGAGTCCTACCGCGTGCCGCACAACTGGCTGGTGCCGACGTACCTCCTCTTCATCCTGGGCGCCACCAGCATCTCCAACGATTTCTCCTGGGGCCTGGACCAGTTCCAGATCTTCGCCAAGCGCGCCCTGGTGTTCTTCCCCCTGGTCTGGCTGATCAACAACCGCAGCCGGGTGCAGTGGGTGCTGGGCTGCTACCTGGCCATCGCCCTCTTCCTGGCCTACCAGGCCATCCTCATGGCCCAGACCGGCCAGGCCTGGGGCGGCGCCACGCTCATGCCCGGCTACGAGGAGATCCGGGTGCGCTGGCATGGCGACTGGGACGGCCCCAACGTGTTTGCCATCCTCTTCCTGATGGGTCTGGCCATTGCCATCGAACTCATCTTCGGCCCCTACGGCATGCTGGTGCGCCTGCTGGCCGTGGGCGTGGCGGTGGCTTCGGTGGTGGCCATCTACTTCACCAATTCGCGCGGCGCCATGTTGGCCCTGATGGCCTTCACGGCCTTCTATTTCAAGGACCGCTTCAGCAAGCCGGTGGCCATCAGCCTGGTGGCCACCGCACTGGCCGCGATGATGGCGCTGGGGCCTTCGCGCATGAGCGAGGTGAACACCAAGGAAGAATCGGCCCGTGAACGTTCCTGGCTGTGGGAGCAGGGGCTGACCATGCTGCGCAACAACCCGGCGTTCGGCATCGGTCGCGGCCAGTTCCACCGCAAGGCCGACCTGGGCCTGCTGGCCCACAACAACTACGTGCAGAACTTCGCCGAGACCGGCCTGCCAGGCTATTTCCTCTTTGTCTCCATGCTCTGGTTCTGCTGGAAGGCCGGCTATCGGCTGGCCCGCATCCGCGACCCTGAGCGACCATGGTTCGCGTCCTGGGGCCGCATGATCCTGGGCCTGGTGATCGGCTATGCCGTGGTCACCTTCTTTGTGGTCATGGAGCTTGAACTGCTGTACTTCATGATGGGCTTGAGCATGGCCCTCTACACCGTGGCCAGACGTGAAGGGCCGGAGCTGGCGCTGCCCGTGCTGGTGATGGGCCGGCGCGATGTGATGGCCGTGCTGACCATCATGGGCACCATCATCGTGGCCATCTGGCTCATCGCCGTGAAGGGCGTCGTATGAACAAGTCGCACCGCCCAGGCGGAGCCTCCCCACGTGGCCGCGGCGACCACGTGCCGCCAACTGCCCCGTCGGCCGGTCCTCCGTCCACGACCGGCCGCTCGGCCGGCCGACTGCTTTACGTCAATCACTCGCTGGGCATGGGCGGCATCGAGACCATGATCCGCGACTACGCCCTGAGCCTCAAGGCCGAGGGCTGGCGGGTCGAGGTCGCCATCTTCCAGGGTGGCGGCCAGCTGGCCGAGCAGCTGGTGGCCGCCGGCTGTCCGGTGCACGACCTGGGCAAGCGCGATGGCCTGGATCCCGGCCTGGCCCTGCGCCTGCGCCGCCTGATCCGCCGCCGTCGCTTCGAGGTGGTGCACAGTCACAACTACTCGGCCTGGCTCTACAGCGCCCTGGCCTGCACCGGCCTGCCCGGCGTGCGCCTGGTGCAGACCGAACATTCCCGCGTCGCCACGCTGGCCCGCCGTCACCTGCTGCTGCGCTGGCTGGCCCGACGCACCTCGGCGGTGGTCGGCGTGTCGGCCGATGTGGCACGGTCGCTGGTGGATGACGTCGGCGCCGATGCCCAGCGCGTCTGCTTCGTGCCCAATGGCGTGAGCCTGACCCGCTTCCGTCCCGATGCCCTGCGCCGCAGCGACCTGCGCCGCCGCCTGGGCCTGCCCGAGTCCGCCCTGGTCTACGGCATCCTGGCACGGCTGCAGCCGGTGAAGGA
>JBJOKP010000508.1:0-3132 GCA_046046045.1 Pseudomonadota bacterium
GGCCGGTGTCGGCCACGGCATCGACGCTGCTGACGGCGGCCGAGCCACCGCTGGCGGCGGCGGCATCGAAGCCGGTGGTGCGCACGGTCAGCACCTTGACGGCGTCGCTGCTCTGCACCGTGGCGATGGCGTTGCCGGCATAGATCGGGCGCTCGAAGGTGTCGGCGCTGACCACGGCGGTGACGTCGCTGAGTGCGGCCACGTCCAGCAGGGCGGCCACACGCGGCGCGGCGTTCTTGCCATGCGCCGTGGCGGCGAACAGCACGTGGCTGTAGCCGCCGGATTTCACCAGGGCGACCACCTGGGCGGCCATGTTCTCGGCCAGCTGCTCGGCCAGGCTGGCGCCATCGGCGGCCAGCACCTGGGCCACACCGGCGATCTGGCCGGCGGCCGCCGCTGCGGCGGCGACGTTCTGGCCGGCGACCAGCACGTGCACATCGCCACCGATCTTGCCGGCGGCGGTGACGGTGTTCAGCGTGGCGCCCTTGAGCGCGCCGTGTTCGTGTTCGGCTATCACCAGAACTTTTGCGAGGACGGTCATGGTCAGATCACCTTGGCTTCGTTCTTCAGCTTGGCCACCAGGGTGGCGACATCGGGCACCTTCACGCCGGCACCGCGCTTGGGCGGCTCGGCGACCTTGAGCGTCTTCAGGCGCGGCGTCACGTCCACGCCCAGGTCAGCCGGCTTGACCGTCTCGAGCGGCTTCTTCTTGGCCTTCATGATGTTGGGCAGGGTCACGTAGCGCGGCTCGTTCAGGCGCAGGTCAGCCGTGACGATGGCCGGCAGCTTGACGCTCAGGGTCTCCAGGCCGCCGTCCACCTCGCGGGTGACCTTGGCCGCGCCGTCGGCGATCTCCACCTTGCTGGCAAAGGTGGCCTGCGGCAGGCCGGCCAGCGCGGCCAGCATCTGGCCGGTCTGGTTGTTGTCGTCGTCGATGGCTTGCTTGCCCAGGATCACCAGGCCAGGCTGTTCCTTGTCGACCAGGGCCTTGAGCAGCTTGGCGACGGCGAGGGGCTGCAACTCGTCAGCGCTCTCCACAAGGATGGCACGGTCGGCGCCGATGGCCATGGCCGTGCGCAGGGTTTCCTGGCATTGGGTGACGCCGCAGGAGACCGCGATGATCTCGGTGACCACGCCCTTTTCCTTCAGGCGCACGGCTTCTTCCACCGCGATCTCGTCGAAGGGGTTCATGCTCATCTTGACGTTGGCGATGTCCACGCCGCTGCCATCGCTCTTCACACGGACCTTGACGTTGTAGTCGACGACCCGCTTGACCGGCACAAGTGCCTTCATCTGGAGTTCTCCTCTGGGCGCACAGCCCTGGGCTGAGGTGGGGACAGGAAATCGGCGGGGCCGCCCGGGGGCGCACCCTGCTGGGTTCTTTGAATCGGCGTGAAATTCTAGGCGTCGGCACCGCCTGTTCCGGCCGGTGGCGGACCGCGCCTGCTGCATTGCAGCGGCCGCTCCACCCCAGAGCCTGCCGGGCGTGCGGCCGGAGTCAGGCTGGATCAGGTTGCAATGCAACAAAAAAGCACGATCGTTCGATTCTAGGCCGGGCATTTTGCCCTTGTCCAGGGTGAACCCCAGTCTGGGGTTCACCCTAGTGGCCAGGACCTTGACACCGCCAGCTCCGGACAAGGCTGGACGGGCTCAGGCACCCCGCGGCAGCGGCTGATCCAGATCCAGGGCCTGGCTCTCGATCACCAGGGCCTCGGGGGCGAACTCGCGCCAGCCCGGGCCGATCTGTGCCAGATCACCCACGATCACGATGCGCTGGCGCGCCGGGTCGGTCCAGAGTGCCGCGGCATGGGCCTGCACGGCCTCGGCGGTCACGGCCTGCCATTCAGCCGCGGTGCGGCTCAGCTCATCCACCGGCCGGCCACGTGACCAGCGCCCGGACAGCATGGCCGCCACCCCGTCGCAGGTGTCGAAGCGCCGGGCGAAATGGCCGCTGAGGGTGCTCAGCCGCGCCTGCAGTTCATCACCCGGCACGGCAGCCCCGGCGAGGGACTGCACGGTTTGCTGCAGCAGCCGCGCCACCTCGATGGCATGGTCGTTGCCCGTCTGCGCGCTGGCTGCCAGCTGGCCGCCGCCGCGCTGCAGGTCGACCCGGCTCGAGGCGCCGTAGGCCAGGCCGCGGCGTATGCGCACCTCCTGGTTCAAGCGGGCCGAATAGCCGCCGCCCAGCACCTCGTTGGCCACCTGGGCCACGCGGCGCTCGGTCGAGTCCTCAGTCACCGACGGGGCCAGCAGCATGACCGCACTCTGGCCGGCCCCCGGCAGGTTGACGATGAGGGTGCGCCGTTCATGCGGCGCCGGTGCTTCGGTCGGCCAGGCCGGCAGCGGCTCCTGCGGGCCGGACCAGTCGCCCAGATAACGCTCGGCGAGTTGCCGGGCCTGTGCGGCCGACACGTCGCCGCTGAGCACCAGGGCCGCGGCGTCCGGCCGGGCCCAGCGGCCGTGAAAGGCCTGCAGTTCGGCCAGGCTCACTCGCGCCAGCGAGGCCGCGGTGGTGATGGCGCCCAGGGCACCCTCGCCCCACCAGAGCTTGCGCGCCACACGGCTGGCCAGGGCCGCCGGATCGGCCAGGCCGAACTTGAGGCCATCGATGGCCTGCTGGCGGGATCGCTCCAGTTCCGCCTGGGTGAACCACGGCCGCCGCAGCACGTCGGCCATCAGGGCCAGGGCGGCCTCCAGATGCCGAGGCATCACGGTCATGGACACGCCCAGCAGGTGGCTGCCTGCCGAGGTGTTGAGGGCACTGCCCAGGGCCTCGGCCTGGCGCGCCAAAGTCGGGGCGTCCACCGGCTTGCCGTGGCGATAGGCGCCCTTGCCCAGCAGGCTGGCGAGCAGGTCGGCCAGGCCGGCGCGCCCCGGCGGATCGGCCAAGCTGCCGGTGCGCAGCACCAGCTGGATGGAGACCAGCGGCAGGTTTGCTCCCTCGGCCTGGGGCTGGGCATGCAGCAGGGCCAGGCCGTTGGCGAGCCGGCTTTCGGTCAGGGCTGGAAGACGCTGGCTGCGCGGCGTACCCGGCTGGGGCGGCATGTCCACGCCGGGTGTGCCTGCCCGTGCCGCGCCACCGGCCAGCAGCAGGCCGGCAGATCCCAGGCCCAGGCTGGCCGTGTCCAGCAC
>JBJOKP010000509.1:0-3126 GCA_046046045.1 Pseudomonadota bacterium
CAGCACGCCGTAATGGCGGATGCGCTGGATGCCCGCGGGCAGCACATGCAGCAGGAAGCGGCGGATGAACTCCGCGGTCGGCAGCCGCAGCCGTCGCTTGCCGCCCTGCGCGTCGGCCCGCACGCTGAAGCAGACCTCCTGGGCGCTCACGGCCTGGATGCGCTCGTTGCCGATGGCGGTGCGATGGCTGTAGCGGCTGAGGTAGTCCAGCACCTGGGCCGGTCCGCCCAGCGGGGCCTTGGCGTACACCACCCAGGCGTGGCGGTAGAGTGCCTTGCGGCCGGCCTCGCCGAGGTTGGGGTCCAGGGGCACATCGGGCTGGCCCGCGCGCTGGCGCAGGGCCTGCATGAACTTGCCGCGGAACACGCTGCTCAGGGCCCGCACGGGGAAGAGGAAGTCCGGCGCCCGGGCAGGCACATGCCACTGACCGCCCGCGAGCACGCCGCAGGCCCTCACCGCATGCAGGTGCAGGTGCTGGCGCAGGTCCTGGGTCCAGGTATGAAGCACCAGGCTGAAGGCGGGCTGCCCACCCGCAACGCCCATCCAGCGCGCATTGGCCGCCAGGTCCTGCAGCGTGCCGGCCACGCTGGCGAAGAGGGTCTGGATGAGCCAGCGCGGGTCGCAGCGGTAGAGGCTGTGCAACTCGTGCGGCAGGGTGAAGACCAGGTGCACATAGGGCACGTCCAGCACCTCGGCCAGGCGACCGCGCAGCCAGCGGTCCTTGGCACGCGCGCCGCACTGCGGGCAGTGGCGGTTGCGGCAGGAGTGGTAGTGCCAGTGCTGGTGGCCGCAGGCTGCGCACACCAGTTGCTGCCCGCCCAGGGCGGCGGTGCGGCAGGCACAGATGGCCCGCCACGCGCGCGCCTGCGCCGTGCTCAGGGGGTGGTCGTGCAGGTAGTCCGCGCCGCCAAGGCGCAGCACCTGGGCCAGGTCGGCCATGGCCGCCAGGCGGGTACAGGGATCGGCCGCTCAGTGACGCGGCGGCTTGGGCAGGCCGGCCAGCAGGTCCAGCGGATCCATGCAGGCCGGCGGCTTGAACTGCGGACTGATCAGGTGCAGGTAGCGCTGCGTGGTCTCGATGTGCTGGTGGCCCAGCAGGGTGCAGATGGTGTGCAGGTCCACCCCGGCTTCGAGCAGGTGGGTGGCGCAGCAGTGGCGCAGGGTGTGGGTCGAGCCGCCCTTGGTGATGCCAGCCTCGCGCTTGGCCACGGCGTAGTGGCGCTGCACGGCGCTGGTGCTCAGGGGCTGGCCGGTGCGGGGGTTGAAGAACAGCCAGCCTGGTTCGTGGCGGTGGCATTGCCAGTGCCGGCAGTGCTCACGCAGCAGGGCCAGCAGGCTCGGGCTGAGCAGGGTGTAGCGGTCCACGCCGCCCTTGCCCTGCACGACGCGGATGCAGCGCCGGTCCGCAGCACTGTCGATGTCGCGCACCCGCAGGTTCAGCCCTTCGGTGATGCGCAGGCCGCTGGCATAGAGCACCTGCAGCAGCATGCGGATCATGGGCTGCGGGCTGACGGCAAACAGTTGCGCGATCTGCTCGCGCGAGAGCAGTTCGGGCCGGCGCTGCGGCGCTCGCGCCACCGGGGGCTCCAGGCCGCGGTCATCCCGGTGCAGCACGTGGCGCCACAGGAAGCGGCTGGCCGCGGCCACATGGTTGACGGTGGAGAACGAGCGCCTGAGGTCACGCGACAGGTGCAGCATGTAGGCCTCGATCTGCGCAGCCTCCAGGTCGCCGGGGCTGCGTCCGTAGTGCCGCGCCATGCGCACAAGCGCCTGCACATACGTCTGCTGCGTGCGCACCGCCATGCCGCGCACCTGCATGGCGTCGATCATCTGTTGCCGCAACGGGGTCATCGCCTTCTCCTTCGTGCCGGGGACCATTCCCCAGCCCGAAGGCTTGACCCGCTCACCCTCACCGGCAAGCCATCCCACAACGACAAACGCGGTGACTACCCCAGGCAGGCAGCCACCGCGTCAGCGGTTTAGTTCAACGTGTTATGGACGACATGCTGACGCCGCCTAGTGCGGCGGATGTCGCCCTAATCGGTCCCGGCCCAGTACTCCCAAGTTGTTGATCCATCAACGTTTCCTCGTCGTTTGATGCGCAGGCCAACGGTACTAAATTTCGCGCGAAAAGCGGCGCCTGTTACGAGTCTCAGGGGTGCCTTGACATGGAGCCAGGCATTGCCGCGCACTTGGCAGTCGCCTTGCATCTAGCTGGTGATCTTCGCCCTCTGCCCCAGCGCAATCACAGCCCCCACCCCCAGCAACCCCGCCGACAACGCCAGCCCGCGCGCCAGACCGCCGCCATCGGCCACCTTGCCGACCAGGCTGGGGCCGACGATCTGGCCGGCGGCGAAGATCACGGTGAAGGCGGTGATGCCGGCGGGCCAGTGTTCGGGCGCCAGGTTGTGGCGCACCAGGGCGGTGGTGGAGGCGACGACGGAGAGGAAGACGGCGCCGAAGAGGGCGCCGGAGGCCAGGCTGGCCAGGGGGTGGCTGCTCAGCACGGGCAGCAGGGTGGCGGCGGCGAGCAGGGCGTTGAGCAGGGCGAGGGGTTTGCCGTCGCGGTGGCGGGCCAGCAGGGGCGCCCATAGCCAGGAGGAGGCGATGACGCCCAGGCCCAGCAGCACGAAGAACACCGTGACGAGCACCGGGCCGGCGCCCTGCTCGCGCAGCAGGGTGACGTTGAAGGTCATGTAGCCGATGTAGCCCAGGCCGAACATCAGGTAGCCGAGCAGGCCGGGCAGGAAGTGGCGGATGTGGAAGCCGGCGCTGGCTGCGGCGTCGTCATGCCTGGCGGATGCGCCGCTTCGGGCGGTGGCGGCAGCGGCGTTGGCAGTCGGAGTTGCCGGCCCGGCCGCCAGGGGGAGGGTGCCGCGGGCCATGAGGGCGGCCATGAGGGCTGCCGCGGCGGCCAGGGCCAGCCAGGCGGCCGGCCAGGTGAGCAGGGGCGCGAGCGCGGCCGAGACGATGATGCCCAGCCCCGTGCCGCCGTAGTACAGGCCCAGCACCAGGGCGGGCTTGGCGCCGGGGTGCTGGCCCAGGCGCGCGGCGAGCAGGCCGCCGGAGACGAAGGTGGCGGCGCTGCCCACCCCTGCCAGCAGGCGCAGGGCGTAGAGGCCGGGG
>JBJOKP010000510.1:0-3125 GCA_046046045.1 Pseudomonadota bacterium
CGGATTGCCGCAGCGCAGCATGTGTGCGGCCGGCCGGGCCCATACCTGCTTTGCATCAAGTCAAGCCGCACGGGGCGGACAGCACACCAGAATGGCCGGCCTCCGAACTCACTTCGAACGCCGTGACCAGCCAACATCTGTCCTATGTGAGCCCCTCTGCCCACAGCCCCTGGTCCACCTATCTGGCCCAGGTGGATCGAGTCACCCCCTACCTGGGGTCGCTCGCGCGCTGGGCCGAGACTCTCAAGCGCCCCAAGCGCGCCCTCATCGTCGACGTGCCCATCGAGATGGATGACGGCTCGGTGCGCCATTTCGAGGGCTACCGGGTGCAGCACAACCTCAGCCGCGGCCCGGGCAAGGGGGGAGTGCGCTACCACCCCGACGTGACGCTCGAAGAGGTCATGGCCCTCTCGGCCTGGATGACGGTGAAAAACGCCGCCGTCAACCTGCCCTATGGCGGCGCCAAGGGCGGCATACGCCTGGATCCGCGCGCCCTCTCCAGCAAGGAACTGGAGCGCGTGACGCGGCGCTACACCAGCGAGATCGGCATCATCATCGGCCCCAACCAGGACATCCCGGCGCCTGACGTGGGCACCAATGGCCAGATCATGGCCTGGATGATGGACACCTACTCCATGAACATCGGCGGCACCGCCAGCGGGGTGGTGACCGGCAAGCCCATCCACCTGGGCGGCTCGCTGGGCCGGGTCAAGGCCACGGGCCGGGGCGTGTTCGTCACCGGCCGCGAGGCGGCCCGGCGCATCCACCTGCCGCTGGATGGCGCGCGGGTGGCGGTGCAGGGCTTCGGCAACGTCGGCGGCGCGGCGGCCGAGATGTTCGCCGGCGCCGGTGCCACCATCGTGGCAGCCCAGGACCACACCGGCACGGTCGTGAATGCGAAGGGCTTCGACATGGCCGACCTGATGGCCCATGTGCGGACCAGCGGCGGCGTGGGTGGCTTCCGCGGCGGCGAGACCATTCCCGACGAGGACTTCTGGGACACGTCCTGCGAGATCATGATTCCCGCCGCCCTGGAGGGACAGATCACCGTGCCGCGCGCCAACCGCCTCAAGGCCAGGCTGGTGCTGGAAGGCGCCAACGGCCCCACCCTGCCCGAGGCCGACGACGTGATGGCCGAACGCGGCATCCTGGTCGTGCCCGACGTGATCTGCAATGCCGGCGGCGTGACGGTGAGCTACTTCGAATGGGTGCAGGATTTCTCGTCCTTCTTCTGGACCGAGGACGAGATCAATGTCCGCCTCGACAAGATCATGGTCGATGCCCTGCGCAAGATCTGGGACACGGCCGACCGCCACCAGATCGGCCTGCGCACGGCCACCTTTGCCGTGGCCTGCGAGCGCATCCTGACAGCACGGCAGGAGCGCGGGCTCTATCCCTGAACCTGCGGCCGGGGGCGCGGGCTCCCAGTCCGCGCCTGCCCGGTCTGCAGGCTCGGTTGCCAGACCCGACCGACAGACCCCCGGCAGGCGCCGGTCTTGACGCACGACAATCGCCGCTCGGCGAGCCGGGTTAGGCTAGCCCGCCCCGCCTTCCCGTCCCACCTGCCTGCATCCCACCACCATGAGCCAAGTCGCCTGGAGCGCCGATTACGAAACCAGCCACGCGCAGATGGACGACACGCATCGCGAGTTCGTCGATCTGCTGCAGGGCGTGGAAGCCGCCCTGGGCGGTGCCGATGCCGACCTGCTCGGCAAGCTCGATGCCCTGCATGCCCACACGGTCGACCACTTCGGCCGCGAGGATGCCTGGATGGCCGCCAACGGCTTTGCTGCCGAGAACTGCCACAGCATGCAGCACAAGCAGGTGCTGGACGTGCTGGTGGAGGTGCGCCGCCTCTTCGTCGACGGCGGCCAGCGCCAGTACGTGGAGCAGCTCATCCCCGCACTGATGCAGTGGTTCAGCATGCATGCGCAGGCGGCCGACTACGGCCTGGCGCAGATCCTCCTGCACCCCGAACAGCTGACGGCCGCGCCGTCCGCCAGCGAAGCCGGTGAGCCGGCCCTGGCCACCGGCTGCGGCTCAGGCAGTTGCGGGCACTGAACAACGCAAAGCCATGTGTCTGGCTTGATCTGGATTGATTTTCAGACCCGAATTTCCTGAGGTAACTCTGGCGATCTGCTGACCGCAAACTTACACTGAGGTCCGCACCTCCATCCCCAGGGAGACGGTATGACGCTCAGTCAGCTCAGCGACTTCAAGCGCTGGCATGTCGGTCACCGCCAGGACCATGCCATCGAGTTCGCCCTCTGCGACCTGGTGCTGGGTGCCTGGGTGGCGGGCTGGACCTCGTTGCCGGCCTTCATCGTGATCGACCACGCGGGCTGGCTGCCGGCCTCCATGGCCATGGTGCTGACCCCCGAGTTTTACATCGGCCTGCGGCGGCGCCTGCATCTGCGCCAGGTCCTGCGCTGCGACTGGCTGGAAGCCGTGCGCGAGCCGCGCCGGCCTTCCTAAATCCCATTCATCCTGCCCCCCGGCGCCCAATCGCTGGACGGTGGCCCTCGATCCGCTGCCGACCTACCAGGTCCGCAGCTTGGTGCGCAGGCGGGCGATGGCCTGGCTGTGGAGCTGGCAGACACGTGACTCGGTGACACCGAGCACGGCCGCGATCTCCTTGAGGTTCATGTCTTCCTCGTAGTACATGCTCATCACGTACTGCTCGCGCTCGGGCAGGTTCTTGATGGCCTCCACCAGCGCCATGCGCATGCGATGGTCGGACAACATGGCCAGCGGATCGGCGCCCTCCTCGGCCACATGGCGGTCGAGGAAGTCGTTCTCGCCATCGTCGCCGCCGATGTCTTCCAGATAGACCAGCTGGGTGCCGCGCACCTTGGCCAGCAGGCTCTGGTAGTCAGCCAGGGGGAGGCCCATCTCGGCGGCGATCTCGCTTTCGGTGGGGGCACGGCCCAGGCGCTGCTCGACCCGGTGCAGGGCCGACTCGATGTCGCGCTGATGCTTGCGGTTGCCGCGGCTCATCCAGTCGGCGCCGCGCAGCTCGTCGAGCATGGCGCCGCGGATGCGCTGGGTGGCGAAGGTCTCGAACTGCACGCCCTGGCCGGCATCGAAGCGGCTGAGCGCATCGGTCAGGCCGATCATGCCGACCT
>JBJOKP010000511.1:0-3123 GCA_046046045.1 Pseudomonadota bacterium
ACATCCACCAGCCAGGTGAAGCGTCGAGCCTCCGAGGCCAGGCGCGGCGGCATCTGCGGCACGTTGCCCAGGATGAGGGTGTGGAACTGAGTGGCC
The DNA here is from genome assembly GCA_046046045.1 of Pseudomonadota bacterium. GTDB lineage: Bacteria > Pseudomonadota > Gammaproteobacteria > Burkholderiales > Burkholderiaceae_C > Sphaerotilus. The sequence goes on from JBJOKP010000511.1 coordinate 97, forward strand.
AGTTCCAGGTAGTCGTTCTGCGAGCGCGGACCTCCGCAGAGCTCGCGGAAGTCGAACCAGACCACGCCGCCGGCCTTGCGCTGGGCACGGATGACCCGCGACTCGATGTGCAGGGCCGGGTCCTCGTCACGCACCTCGGCCAGGGTGTCGAAGGCCCGGGTCAGGGCCGCATCCGCCGCCGGACCCAGGGGCTGGTGGTAGAGCTCGACCAGTTCCAGGCTGCGGCGCCGGTAGTCGGTGCCGTTGTCCACGTTGATGATCTCGAGCTTCTGCTTGAGCAGCTCGATGGCCGGCAGGATGCGGTCGCGGTGCAGGCCGTTGGGATAGAGCCCGTCGGGATAGAAGTTGCTGGTGGTGATGATGGAGACGCGGTTGCGGTACAGCGCATCCAGCAGCCGGTGCAGGATCATGGCGTCGGTCACGTCCGCCACATGGAACTCGTCGAAGCAGATCAGCCGGAAACGCCGTGCGATGCGCTTGCCCAGCTCATCCAGCGGATTGACCAGGCCCTTGAGGTCCTGCAGCTCGCGGTGCACCTCGCGCATGAACTCGTGGAAGTGCAGCCGGGTCTTGCGCTGCAGCGGCACGGCCTGGAAGAAGGCATCCATCAGGAAGCTCTTGCCCCGCCCCACCCCGCCGTACATGTAGACCCCGCGCGGGATGGCCGGCTTCAGCAGCACCTTGGTGATGGCGTTGCCGCGACGGGCCTTGTAGGCCGCCCACTCGTCCTGGCAGCGCTGCAGGGCCGCCACGGCGCGCAGCTGGGCCGGATCGGCGCTGTAGCCGCGTTCGGCTAGGGTCTGGTGGTAGAGCTCGGTGACAGTGACCATGGGGGTGGGATGCCGGTGGTGCAATCGTGTCGTGACGAGGCCGGCAAGCGGACGGCAAAAGGGGCGACCTGAGCCGCCCCTTGCGCTTGAACCGTTGCCGGCAGCCGGATCAGAAGTTCAGCGTGCGCTTGTCGACCGCCAGGGCGGCCTCCTTGGTCGCTTCGGAGAGCGAGGGGTGGGCGTGGCAGATGCGCGCGATGTCCTCGGCGCTGGCCTTGAACTCCATGGCAACCACGGCTTCGGAAATCAGTTCCGAGGCGAAGGGGCCGACGATGTGCACGCCCAGGATCTCGTCGGTCTTGGCATCGGCCAGGAACTTGACGAAGCCGGTGGTGTCACCCAGCGCCCGCGCACGGCCATTGGCCAAGAAGGGGAACTGGCCGGCCTTGTAGGCCACGCCATCGGCCTTGAGCTGCTGCTCGGTGCGGCCCACCCAGGCGATTTCCGGCGAGGTGTAGATCACCCAGGGGATGGTGGCGAAGTTGACATGGCCGTGCTGGCCGGCGATGCGCTCGGCCACCGCCACGCCTTCTTCCTCGGCCTTATGGGCCAGCATGGGGCCGCGCACCACGTCGCCCACGGCCCAGACGCCAGGCAGGTTGGTCTTGCACTCGTCGTCGACCACGATGGCGCCACGCTCGTCGAGCTTCAGGCCCACGGCCTCGGGGTTCAGGCCAATGGTGTTGGCGACGCGGCCGATGGAGACGATGAGCTTGTCGACCGCCAGGGTCTGCTCGGCGCCCTTGGCATTGGTGTAGCTCACGACCACGCCGGCGCCCGAGCTGTCGACCTTGCTGATCTTCACGCCGAACTCGAACTTCAGGCCCTGCTTCTGGAAGGCCTTGAGGGCTTCCTTGGCCACGCCTTCGTCAGCTGCGCCCAGGAAGCTGGGCATGGCTTCGAGGATGGTGACCTCCGAGCCCAGGCGGCGCCAGACCGAACCCATCTCCAGGCCGATCACGCCCGAGCCGATGACGCCCAGCTTGGCAGGCACGGCGGCTATGCGCAGGGCACCGTCGTTGGAGAGGATCTTGTCCTCATCAAACGCCGCACCCGGCAGGGCGCGGGCGTTCGAGCCCGTGGCCAGGATGACCTGCTTGGCCACCAGCACCTCGGCTGCGGCGCCGGTGACGTTGATCTCGTAGCCTCCCTCCACCGCCTTGGCGAAGCTGCCGCGGCCGTGGAAGAAGCTGACCTTGTTCTTCTTGAAGAGATAGAGGATGCCGTCGTTGTTCTGCTTCACGACGGTGTTCTTGCGGCCCACCATCTTGCTGACATCCATCTTCAGGTTGTCCAGCGTGATGCCGTGGTCGCCGAAGTGGTGGGCGGCCTGCTCGTAGTGCTCGCTGGACTGCAGCAGGGCCTTGGACGGGATGCAGCCCACGTTGGTGCAGGTGCCACCGGGGGCGGGGCCGCCCTTGTCGTTCTTCCACTCGTCGATGCAGGCAACGTTGAGACCCAGTTGCGCAGCACGGATGGCGGCGATGTAGCCGCCGGGGCCACCACCGATGACGACGACGTCAAAAGACTTGTTGGACATGATGTCTATGCAAAGAAGGGAAGAAGGCTGCAGCCGGGCGGCCGAGCACAGGCAGGCAGATCACTCGCCCTCGACCGGCACGAAGATCCACAGCAGCAGGTAGAGCAGCACGCCGGTGCCGCCGAAGAGGATCAGCAGGGCCAGGCCCAGGCGCCAGAGCCAGGGCTCGCTCTGCGTGAGACTGGCCATCCCGCCACAGACCCCGGCCACCCAGCGGTCCGTCCGGGAGCGCCGGAAACGCTTGATGTCCATTGCCGGCGCCGCCGCCCCGTCACCGCCCGAGGCGATCACCTGGGCCTTGGCGCGTACGAACTCTTCGGGGGTCAACACGCCCTGCTGACGCAGGGTCTCGAGGCGCTGGAGTTCGTCGGCTAGGCTCATGAAGGACTCCGGGAATCTCGGCTCAGGTCGGCGACACGACGAAATGAGGGGGTTGCAGCTTCCGTGGCGAACGGCCCGAGATTGCGGCGAGCAGCGCAGCCGTACACCCGTACGGCGAGCAGCGCAGGTGCGAGGTCGGGTCGTGCAGCCGGAAGATGCGCCCGCTCATTAGAGGTCGAAGAGGAGGCGGGAGGGATCTTCCAGCGCTTCCTTCATGGCCACCAGCCCCAGCACGGCTTCGCGGCCGTCGATGATGCGGTGGTCATAGGACATGGC
>JBJOKP010000512.1:0-3117 GCA_046046045.1 Pseudomonadota bacterium
CCTTGCAGTCGGAGGTGTTCTTCGCGATGACCTATTTCGCCGAGACCCTGACCGACATGATCGACAACCTGCACCGCGACTACCTGATCGAGCGGGCCGAAAACATGCTCAGCATCCGCGAGGGCCAAAAGGCCGAGGACGAGTCACGCGAGCTGGGCCTGGCGCGCTTCAACAAGGGCCCTGCCGGACCCAAGGCGGTGACCACGCTGGCTGGCAACAACGTGGAGTTCGTGCGCACGCCGCGGCCTGTCCCTGGTCGCCCCCGCGACGAACACGGCGAGGTGCGCCGCGAGGGCACGACCGTCTATCCGCGCCTGAGCCTGGCCGTGGGCCAGCGCCTGGCGTCCAAGGGCGCGAGCCTCATGAAGCTGGCCCCGGACGGCCGACTGCAGCCGGCCAGTCCCTGGCTGATACCCTGATTGCGCATCGCGGCCAGGCCTTGGGGGAAGCGCCGGGTCCGGACGAGGGCGTCAGGCCTCCGGCTCGCCGGCCAGGCCGTGCTTGGCCATGCGGTAGCGCAGGGCATCGCGGCTGATGTCCAGCTCGCGGGCAGCCCGCGAGACATTCCAGCGGGTGCGCTCCAGGGCATCGAGCAGGGCCTGGCGCTCCAGCTCGGGCAGGGTGGGAGCGGCCTGGCGCGGCATCGGCAGGGGTGGGTGGCGCACGTCCCAGGAGGCACTGCCCTGCAGCGGTGAGGCGAAGTCCACGAGGTCGGGTGCCGATCCGCTGGCGGTCCAGCCACGCTGCAGGCTGCCCTGGCCGCTGCCGGTCATGCCGGCATGGCCCGCACCCTGCCAGGTGCCGCGGGCTGGCGCATCGCCCAGGCCACGCTCGAAGGCGCCACTGCTCCAGCGGGAAGACGATCCGGCCGGAACGGGACGTGAAGGCAGCGAGAGGGAATCGGCCGAGATGTGACCGTCGTGGGCCAGCAGCACGGCCTGGTCCAGCAGGTTGCGAAGTTCACGCACGTTGCCAGGCCAATGGTGGGCCAGCAGGCGGGCCAGGGCCTTGTTGTCCAGGTCGGGTTCGCGCTTGCCGTAGCGGCGGGCATGCTGGGACACGAAATGGGCGGCCAGCAGGGCGATGTCGGCACCGCGATCGCGCAGCGGCGGCAGTTCCAGGCGCACGACGTTGAGGCGGTAGAACAGGTCGGCGCGGAAGCGGCCCTGCTGCACCAGCTCCTCCAGGGGCTGGTGGGTGGCGGCGACGATGCGCACGTCCACGCGCTGCTCGCGCACGGCGCCCAGGCGGCGCACCTGCTTGTCCTCCAGCAGCTTGAGCAGCTTGACCTGCAGGGCCAGGTCCATGTCGCCGATCTCGTCCAGGAAGAGGGTGCCGCCCTCGGCCGCCTCGACCAGGCCCAGCTTGCGGCTGTGGGCGTCGGTGAAGGCGCCGCGTTCATGGCCGAACAGCTCGGATTCCAGCAGCTGGGCCGGCAGGGCGGCACAGTTCAGCTCGACGAAGGGTTTGCCGGCGCGCGGCCCGCCCAGGTGCAGGGCGCGGGCCACCAGTTCCTTGCCCGTGCCGGTTTCGCCGCGGATCAGGACGGCCGGGGGCTCGTGCTCGCCCAGGCCGCGCTCGGCCTCCAGCAGCCGCGCCAGGGTCTGCCTGAGCGTCTGCATGGGTGGGGACTGGCCCAGCAGGGCGGCCATGGGTCCCTCCGAGAAATCGGGCATGTCGGCCGGACCCAGGGCCTGGCGGCGTTCCAGCTGGACCAGGCGCATGTCGCGGTGCGAGCTGGCCACGGCCTTCTCCAGTACCACCTGCAGCTTGGCCAGCACGATGGGCTTGGTGAGGAAGTCGGCAGCGCCGGCCTTCATGGCCTCGACCGCCAGCTCGACATGGCCATGGCCGGTGATCATGACCACTGGCAGATCGGGTGCGCGGCTGCGCAGCTGGGCCAGCGCGCTCAGGCCGTCCATGCCGGGCAGGTTGAAGTCGAGCACCACGGCGTCGGGGCGCAACTCGTCCAGGGCGGCCAGGCCGGCCTCGGCGGTTTCCACCGCCATCACCTCGTGGCCGAAGCGCTGGAGGTAGAGGACGATGTTCTTGGCGAGGACAGTCTCGTCCTCGATCAGCAGGAAGGAGTGGCTCATGGGCAAGGGGCGGAACGGGATCGGCAGGGCCGGCCAGCGCAACTGGCGGCTCAGCGGGCGGCTCAACGGGGCGCAGGGGTGGACAGGGGCAGGGCGGGGATCTCGAGCAGCACCTCGGTGCCCACGCCGCTGCGGCTGCGGATCTGCAGGTTGCCGCCGAAGCGATCCAGCACCCGGCGCGCCAGGGCCAGACCCACGCCCAGGCCACGCGGCTTGGTGGTGTGGAAGGGTTGGCCGACGCGGCTGAGCTCGCTGGGGCTCATGCCCGGGCCGTTGTCGCTCACCACCAACTGCACGCGGGCGGCCGACCGGTGCGGCCTGGCACCGGCATCTGGGTCGGCCTCGGCCAGGGTGACCGAAGCCCGCACCGCCACGCGACCGGCGCTGCCGGCCGCCTCGATCGCATTGGCCAGCACGCTGCGCAGGGCCTGGCCCAGCAGCAGGGGATGGGCACGCACCGGGGGCAGGTCGGCAGGAATCTGCAGGTCCAGCGCGATCTTGCGGCGCGCCAGCTCGCAGCTGAACTCGGCCTCGCAGGCCGCCAGCAGGGGCGTGAGGTTCACGTCGGCCAGCCGGGCATCCATGGGCCGGGTGTAGGAGAGCAGTTCGTTGACCCAGCGGTCCAGCCGGTCGGTCTGGTCGACGATGTCGCCGGCGGCCTCGCGCGCCAGCGGCAGGTCGCCCACCTGGATCAGCTCGGCCGAACTGCGGATGGAGGCCAGTGGATTGCGCAGGCCATGGGCCACGGCCGAACTCATCTCGCCGATGGCCGCGAGGGTCTCCTTCTCCACCAGCTGGGCCTGCTGGCGGTGGATGGTGCGGGCGGCGCGCAGCACCTGGCCATAGAGCACCGCAAATAGCAGGGCGCCGGCCAGGCCCGCGCCCCACAGCAGATAGCCGCGCAACTGGGCCTTGGCGCGCAGCAGGCTGGCCGGGCGCTTGTAGAACTCGATCACGCCCAGCACGCGCTGGCTGCCCGGAGCCAGCACCGGCACGTAGAGCTCGATGAAGCTCTCGTCGC
>JBJOKP010000513.1:0-3115 GCA_046046045.1 Pseudomonadota bacterium
GACGTCACCGATGCCGTGGAGGCCAGCTTCTCCACGCGCGTGAAGATGGGCCAGTCCTCCAACGTCTACGCCGTGGCCATCATGGCCGACGGCAAGGCGCTGTTTGCCGGCAAGGAAATCAAGGTCACCCTGGGCGGTTGCGGTGGTTGAGGCAGGACTGGCAAGCGTCCCCGCGGACGCTTGCCAGCCTGCCGAACCGGCCAGGCCTGAAAGCCTGGCCGTGGCCGAACCGGCCAGGCCTGCAGGCCTGGCCGTGGAGGGCTCTTCGAAGTCCCTCTCCATCCCCTGACCTCATCCCACTCAATCCAGCAGATCCAAAGGAAACACCATGGCAGATCCCATGCGCATCCGCGCCCAGGCCCAGGGCGACAAGTGCACCGTTCGCGTCCTCATGAGCCACGAGATGGAAACCGGCCAGCGCAAGGACAGCGCCGGCAAGGTCATCCCGGCCTGGTTCATCCAGGAGGTGAGCGCCACCCACAACGGCAAGCCGGTCATGAGCGCCCAGTGGGGACCGGCCGTCTCCAAGAACCCCTTCCTGCAGTTCGTGGTCAAGGGTGCCAAGGCTGGCGACAAGATCGCCGTGACCTGGCTCGACAGCAAGGGTGACAAACGCACCGACGAAGCCACGGTGTCCTGACGGAAGTCGTGGTCACAGGCGGGCGGCGGGCGGCGCAGGCTCGTGCGAGCATCACTCCGCCTGTCCCACCTGCCTCAGCAATTTCCGACATGCCTGCTGCCACGCCATCGGGATCGCCCACGCCCCCCTCCCCTCCGGTCGGGTCACGCCCGGGCCGGCTCGGCAGCCTGCTGGTCGCCCTCCAGTTCAGCCTGCTCGGCGCGCTGGGCATCTTCGGCCTGATCGGCACCAAGGCCGCGCTCGCGCACGCGGCGTCGGCCCTGCCCATCGATGCCCTTCTGCTGGCTGCGCTGGCCATGCTGCTGGGCCTGTGGGCACTGGCCAGCAACCGGCCTGGGAATTTCCACATCCGCCCGCTGCCCAAGGCCGACGGTGAACTGGTGCAGCACGGGCCTTACCGCTGGATCCGCCACCCCATGTACAGCGCCGTGCTGCTGCTGGGCGCGTCCTTGGCCCGCAGCGCCGGGCTGGCCGACCAGAATGCCGCGGCGGTGGCGGCGAGTGGGATGCCAACTGGCAGGCTGACCGCCCTGCTGCCCAGCCTGTCGCTTTCAGCCTGGGCGTGGTGGTGCTGGGCCGCCTTGCTGGCCGTGCTGGTGGTCAAGGCTGGCGTGGAGGAAGCCGCGCTGCGTCGCCACCACTCCGGCTATGCCGACTATTGCCGGCGCAGCCGGCGCTTCCTGCCCGGGCTGTGGTGAGCCCACTGGAGAACGCATGAACAACGACGAATTGCTGCGCGCCATCGAGGCCGACGATGCCGACACCGTGCAGGCGCTGGCCACGCCTGAGCGCATCGCCGCCAGCGATGCCGAGGGTCGAACCCCGCTGATGCTGGCCGCCCGTCACGGCCGCCTTGCCGCCGTTCGTGCACTCCTGACCGCAGGTGCCGCGGTGGACGCACGTGATGCCAGGGACTACACCGCCCTCTTCCACGCCTGCCACGATGGCGATGCCGACCAGGGCTACCCGGCGGTGGTGCAGGTCCTGCTGGACGCCGGCGCCGACATGGAGGCCTGCATCGGCTTTGGCGTGCGGCCGCTGATGTATGCCGCCGGCACCGGCGAAGCCGCGGTGGTGCAGACGCTGCTGGCGGCCGGCGCCGACCCGTTGGCCCGCAACGAGGTGGGCCGCACCGCGCTGATGATGGTGAAGGACCGCGACTACGTTGACGTGATCAACCTGCTGCACGAGGCCGAGACCGAGTGCGGCGCCTCGGGCTGCAACACCCGCCATGCGCCGGACATGCAGGTGGTCACTTTTCGCAGCCCCCTCCACCACGGTCCAGCCACCCGCTAGCATGGGACGATGACCATCGACGCCGACGCCCTCAAGACCCTGCAAGCCCCCCTCAAGGCGCGCTACCGCGAGCAGCCCGAGTCGGCGCTCATCACCCTGAAGGCCGAGGGCCGCATCGGCGAGAACCTCTCTTGTTCGGTGCAGACCGGCCAGGCCCTGGTGGAGGCCGGCCTGCATCCGGCCGGTGGTGGCAGCGGCCTGCAGGCCTGCTCGGGCGACATGCTGCTGCAGGCCCTGGTGGCCTGTGCGGGCGTGACGCTCAATGCCGTGGCCACGGCCCTGGCCATCCCGCTGCGTGATGCCCGCCTGCGCGCCGAGGGTGAGCTGGACATCCGCGGCACCCTGGGCGTGGCCAAGGATGCGCCGGTGGGCTTTCGCAGCATCCATCTGCACATCGATCTCGACACCGATGCCACGCCCGAGCAGATCGACACGCTGCTCAAGCTGACCGAGCGCTACTGCGTGATCTTCCAGACCCTGGCCAGGCCGCCGGCCCTGTCGCTGGGTGTGGGCACGGCTGGCACGCGGCCGGCCAGCACGGCCGCGCCAGCCTGATCGACGAGGCAGACGCGGCGGAGAAGGCGGCACTGGCTCGGCCGCCCCTCAGGCGATCTTCACGTATTCATAGTCCTTGGGCTGGTTGTTGATGCCCAGGCGCGGCGGGGCGATCCAGCTGGCGTAGTCGCCGGTGGCATGGTGGGGCTTCATGAGCGAGTCGATGAAGGCCATGTCGGCCTCGTTGGGCAGCCACTCGCCCACGCCGGCCTGCCATTCGGCCTCGCTGATCAGGCGGCCGTCCGGGCTGATGCGGTGGCCCTTGAACTCGCCGATGCGGCGGTTGAAGCCCTTGTGCGGCTGGCTGAGGCGGAAGTTGATGCCGGCCTTCTCGATGGTCTTGTTCCAGCGGTCGATGCCGCCCTGGCAGTCGGCGATGTAGTCGTCCAGCAGGCGGCAGTTGATGGCGCGCAGGGCCGGGATGGGGTTGTCCACCAGCCGGCCACCTTCGACCTGGGTGACGCTGTAGACCGCGTCCTGCAGTTGGTGGTCGTCGCCCTTGAGGTTGGCCTCGTTGTAGCGGCCCTTGAGGCCGGCGCTGAAGGCCTCGGCGCCATTGCTGCTGATCTCGCTGCCGAACAGGTCGCGCGTGACGCTCATGTGGAAGTTGGCCTTGCGCTGCAG
>JBJOKP010000514.1:0-3105 GCA_046046045.1 Pseudomonadota bacterium
CCAGCTTCCGGTCAGCCTCAGCGCAGATTGAGCGGCGCGGAGTGTCGCCCAGAGGACGCCACGCGGGGGCCGCCGCCAGCGGTAAGCCCGCACGGCGTCGGAGAATCTGCCCCACCGCCTGCCGCCGGCCCCGCCCGGCCGCATGCTCCCGGGCTGGACTGAGCGCCGGCTGACGCCTGCGCCGCCCCGGCCCTGCCGCCCTCACCCAAGGTTCTGCCGCCATGAAGATCGCCGCCGTCCAGCTCGTCTCCACGCCCGACCTGGCCCGCAACCTGGCGGCCGCCCGCCGCTGGGTGGGCGAGGCCGCTGCCCGCGGCGCCGAACTGGTCACCCTGCCCGAATATTTCTGCCTGATGGGCCAGCGCGACGAGGACAAGCTGGGCATCGCCGAGCCGGACCAGGCCGGCCACCCCGAGGCATCCGCCGCCGCCCCCATCCAGCAGACCCTGGCCGCCCTGGCCCGCGAACACGGCATCTGGCTCATCGGCGGCACCCTGCCGCTGCAGGTGCCGGGTGACGCCGCCCACGCCACCAACACCAGCCTGGTCTACGGGCCGGACGGCCACCGCGTGGCCCGCTACGACAAGATCCACCTCTTCCGCTTCGACGATGGCAGCCGCCGCTATGACGAGGCCGCCACCCTGCTGCCGGGCAGCGCGCCAGTGGCCTTCGAGGCCCGCAGCCGTGCCGGCGCCACCCACCGCGTGGGCCTGTCGGTCTGCTATGACCTGCGCTTCCCCGAGCTCTACCGCCAGCTCATGCAGCCGGCCCCCTGCAGCCTCATCGTCGTGCCGGCCGCCTTCACCTACCCCACCGGCGAGGCTCACTGGGAACTGCTGCTGCGCACCCGCGCGGTGGAGAACCAGTGCTATGTGCTGGCCAGCGCCCAGGGCGGCCTGCACGAAAACGGCCGCCGCACCTGGGGCCACAGCCTCATCATCGACCCCTGGGGCCGCATCCTCGACCAGTGGCCCGAAGGGGAAGGCGTGGTGCTGGCCGACCTCGACCCCGAGGTCATGACCCGCGTGCGCACCCAGCTGCCGGCGCTGCAGCACCGGCGGCTATGAACAGCCAGATTTGAACGGCCAGCGCTGAACTCCAAGCGCTGAGCGGCAAGGCCCGCGCCGCCCGCTTCAGCGCAGGCCGAACATCATGGTGCGGGCCAGGCTGCGGCGCAGCGGGCCGGCGCGCTGGATCAGGCCCAGGCCGGCGCCGCGCAGGGTGGCCAGGCCGGGGGCGCTCCAGGTGAAGCTGCGGGCGAGGAAGTCGGTGGCGAGGATGAGGCCCCAGCGGTCGGGGGCGCGCTGCAGGTCGAGCTGGCGCAGCAGGGTGGTGAGCTGGCGGCGCAGCGGCGCGGTGGCCGGGCCATCCTGCGGTCGGGGCTGGCGCAGGGTGGCCAGGCGGTCGACCAGCACGGCGGCGTCGCGCAGGCCCAGGTTGAGGCCCTGGCCACCGACCGGGTGCAGGGTCTGGGCGGCGTTGCCGATGCGCACGCTGCGCCCCTGCACCAGGCGGCGCTCGGCGTTCAGGCCCAGCGAGAACCCCTTCAAGGCCGAGGCGGCGACGACCCGGCCGGGATGCCCGCCGAACACCTCGGTCAGCACGCTGGCGATCTGCTCGGGGGCCAGGCCGGCCACCGGGTCCTCGCCACGCTCGATGCACCACACCAGCGCGGCGCGCAGGCGTCCGCTGCCGGCGCTGCCGGGCAGGGGCAGCAGGGCGGCGGGCCCCTGGGGCGTGAACCGTTCATAGGCCACACCCGGCGTGCCGCCCTCCAGTTCGACGGTGCCGACCCAGGCGGTCTGGCCATAGTCGTGGCTGACGGCCTTGCGGGCCTGGTCGGCGAAGACGCCGCCTTCGGCCACGATGACCAGGTCATGACGCACCCGTTCGCCCCCGTCGAGCTGCAGCCAGGCGGCCTCGGCCTCGCCCTGGGTGTCCAGGGCCGCGACCTTGACGCCGAAACGGCTCTGCAGCCGCGCCGGCTGGGCCAGCACCAGCTGCTGCCAGGCGGCGCGCAGCGGGGCGACGATGGCGCCGTAGCTGCTCACCGCGCCGAGCTGGGCCACGCCCATCTCATGGGCATGGATGCGCACCGCGGGCTCGCTGCCCAGCAGATCGGACAGCCGCCGCGTCGGGTCCAGCAGGCCCAGCAGGGCCGGCTGCAGCTGCGAGACATGGACCTGGGCGATGGCCGCGGCCTGGCCGGCGATCTGCGGCCACACGCCCAGGCGCTCCAGCTCCTGCACGCTGCCCAGGGACAGGGCCAGGGTGCGCGGATCACCGGACACGTCCTTGTCCGCCGGCAGGGCGTCGTACACCGTCAGGCGGGCCAGCAGGGCCGGCGGCAAGCGGCGCGCAGCCCGCAGGGCCAGGGCCAGGCCGACCGGGCCGGCGCCGATGACGGCCAGATCCAGGCCCGTGGATGCGGCCGGCAGATCTGCCGATACAGCAGAGGTCGCCGTGGCGGAGGTGGTGGCAGGAACGGCCGTGACGGAGGCCGGCGCGGAAAACTCGGTCATGGTGCAGGGCGGAATGGGGGCTGAGCGGAACGGGGCGTCGGCGCTCATTGTGGGTGCCCGTCGCGCGCCCGGCAGCCAGGCGCGGTCGGGCTGGGTCAAGAAACTGGTGCGGCGGCGCGGTTCAGATGCTGGCCGGGTCGACGTCGATGGCCCAGCGCAGCACCCGGCGGTCGCGCCGCAGCAGCGCCGGCAGGGCCTCGCCCCAGCCCTGCAGCAGGCGCTGCAGCGGGCCGCGGCGTGGCGCCTCGATCAGCATCTGGGCCCGCTCCACGTTGGCCACGCGGCGCAGCGCCGCGGGCACCGGCGGATAGACCATCACCGCCAGGCCCAGGGCGGCGGCCAGGGCCTCGGCCTCGGCGGCGGCGGCCTCGAGAAAATCCATGGCCGCGTCGGCCTCGCGCGCCTCGGCACGCAGCAGGGCCAGGTGGCTGTAGGGCGGCAGGCCGGCGCTCTGGCGTTCTGCCAGCTGGCTGGCGGCAAAGGCCAGGTAGTCATGCCGCTTCAGCGCCTGGTAGAGGGCGTGATCCGGGTGCCAGGTGGGCACCCAGAGCTCGCTGCGGTCGGCCCGGGCGGCGTCACGACC
>JBJOKP010000515.1:0-3103 GCA_046046045.1 Pseudomonadota bacterium
GTGCAGGCACTGGCCGATCCCGCCCGCGGCTGCAAGCTGTAAGGCGGACGCGCACCCCGGACCACGAGCCACTTGATGAACCTCACCACCTTCCTCATCCAGTGCCTGAACAGCCTGCAGTACGGGCTGCTGCTCTTCCTCGTGGCCTCGGGGCTGACGCTGATCTTCGGCATCATGGGCGTGATCAACCTCGCCCATGGCAGCTTCTACATGGTGGGGGCCTACCTGGCCTTCTGGCTGGCCAGCCTCACCGGCAACCTGCTCATCGCCCTGCCCCTGGGCGTGGTGCTGGCGGTGGCCTTCGGCTATGTGCTGGAGTGGGCCTTCTTCGCCTTCCTGTATGAGCGTGAGCACCTGCAGCAGGTGCTGCTCACCTTCGGCCTCATCCTGGTGTTCGAGGAGTTGCGCAGCCTGACCCTGGGCAACGACGTGCACGGGGTCGAGGTGCCGGCCTTCCTGGCCGGCAGCTTCGCCATCGGCAACGGCATGACCTATCCGGTCTACCGCCTGGTGGTCTCGGGCGTCTGCCTGCTGGTGGCCGCGGGCATCGCCTGGGTCATCACCCGCACGCGGCTGGGCATGATGGTGCGGGCCGGCTCCACCAACCGCGAGATGGTGCAGGCCCTGGGCATCAACATCCAGCAGCTCTACCGGCTGGTGTTCGCGGCCGGCGTGGCCCTGGCGGTGCTGGCCGGCATGATTGCCGCGCCCCTGGCCTCGGTCTATCCGCGCATGGGTGATGGGGTGCTCATCCTCTGCTTCGTCATCGTCGTGATCGGTGGCATCGGATCCATCAAGGGCGCCATGGTGGCGGCCTTGCTCATCGGCGTGGTCGATACCTTCGGCAAGGTCTTCTGGCAGGAAGGTGCCGGCGCCATGGTCTATCTGGCCATGGCCCTGGTGCTGCTGTGGAAGCCCGAAGGCCTGTTCAAGGCGGGTTGATCCTGCACCGCAACCTGCCAGCATCCTCCATGTCCTCGTCTCCTCCTTCCCTGCTGGCGCGTCCGGCCACCTGGCTCTGGCTGCTGGCCTTCCTGCTGCTGGCGGTCTATCCCCTGCTGCCCCCGCCACTGGGCTCCAAGTTCCACACCGAGCTGCTCAGCAAGGTGATGATCATGGCCCTCTTCGCCGCCAGCCTGCAGCTGCTGGTGGGCTACACCGGCCTGGTGAGCCTGGGCCATTCGGCCTTCTTCGGGCTGGGCGGCTACACCGTGGCCATGCTGGCGCCGCAGAGCGAGGCGGGCAACGGCTGGTGGCTGCTCGTCGCCGCCGTGGCGGCGGCCGGCCTGCTGGCCGCCCTGATCGGGGTGCTGGTGATGCGCACCAAGGGCGTGTACTTCATCATGGTCACGCTGGCCTTCACCCAGCTGGTCTTCTTCGTCTTCCACGACACCCGCATCGCCGGCGGCAGCGACGGGGCCTACGTCTACTTCAAGCCCGACTTCAGCCTGTTCGGCTGGCACTGGATCGACCTCGAGCAGCCGCGCCAGTTCTACTGGTTCGTGCTGGGCAGCCTGGTGCTGGGCCTAGTGCTGATGGCCCAGGTGCTGCGCTCGCGCTTCGGCCATGCACTGGTGGGCATCAAGCACAACGAGCAGCGCATGCGGGCCGCGGGCTACCCCACGCTGTTCTACAAGCTGGCGGCCTTCATCCTGGCCGGCAAGCTGGCGGGTCTGGCGGGTTTCCTCTATGCGGCTCAGTACGGCTTCGTCACGCCCGAGATCCTGTCCTGGCACCAGAGCGGCAATGCCCTGGTGATGATCATCCTGGGCGGCCTGGGCAGCCTGGGCGGTGCGGTGGCCGGGGCCTTTGCCTTCGTGCTGCTGGGTGAATGGTTCCAGGCCCTGACCGAACACTGGCAGCTGCTGCTGGGCGGCTTCGTGATCGCGGCCGTGATGCTCATGCCCCAGGGCCTGGCCGGTGCCATGACTCGCCTGGGCCAGCGATCGACGCCACCACGCCCGGCCTCGGGCGACGACGAGCCCGAGGAGGCAACTGGACCCGCGGCAGCCGCCCTGCCTGTCGCCCTGAAAGGACCTGCCGCATGAGCGCCGCCCTGCAAGTGCCCGGCGCCGTGTTCGAGGCGCGTGGCCTGAGCCGCCGCTTCGGCGCCCTGGTGGCCGTGGACCAGGTCTGGCTCTCGCTCCAGGTGGGCGAGATCCACGCCGTGATCGGCACCAACGGCGCGGGCAAGTCCACCCTCATCAACCTGCTTTCGGGCGAGATCCCTCCCAGCGCCGGTGAACTGCTGCTGGATGGGCAGAGCGTCAAGGGCTGGCCGCAGCCGCGCCTGGCCCAGGCCGGCATCGGCCGCAGCTACCAGCGCAACAACATCTTCCTGCCGCTCACGGTGCGCGAGAACTGCCGCCTCTCGGCCCAGGCCCGCCAGCAGAAGCCCTGGGCCTGGTGGCAGAACGCCCGCCGCTGCGACTACAGCACCCGGCGCGCCGAAGACGCCATGGCCCGCACCGGCCTGAGCGAACTGGCCGACCGCCCGGCCGCCAGCCTGGCCCATGGCCAGAAGCGTCAGCTCGAGATCGCCATGTGCCTGGCCACCGCGCCGCGCGTGCTGCTGCTCGACGAACCCCTGGCCGGCATGGGTGCCGAGGAATCCGCCCGCATGCTGGCCCTGCTGCAGGGCCTCAGGCAGGGCCATGCCATCCTGCTCGTGGAGCACGACATGGACGCCGTCTTCGCCGTGGCCGACCGCATCACCGTGATGGTGAACGGCGCTGTCATCGCCACCGGCACGCCCGACGAGGTGCGCCACAACCGCGAAGTGCAGGCCGCCTATCTTGGAGGTCATGCGTGAGCACGGACAGCGCCAACACGCCCTTCATCCAGGCCCAGGGCATCCAGGCCTGGTACGGCTCCAGCCATGTGCTGCACGGCATCAACTTCCAGCTGGCAGCGGGCGAGACCGTGGGCCTGCTGGGCCGCAACGGCATGGGCAAGTCCACCCTGATCCGCAGCCTGCTGGGCCATGTGAAGCAGCGCGAGGGCCTGGTCCACATCGGCGGCCGCGAGGTCTCGCGCGCGCCGGCCCACCAGATCGCCCGCCTGGGCATAGCCTATGTGCCCGAGGGCCGCGGTATCTTCCCCA
>JBJOKP010000516.1:0-3100 GCA_046046045.1 Pseudomonadota bacterium
CACCGCCCCGAAGATGAGGTAGTTGGTGATGAGCTTGCCGTCGACATTGACGCCCAGCAGCGGCTCCTCCAGCAGGCGAAAGCCCGGGCTGAGCACGGCCGGCAGCTTGAAGCTCAGGCCGTCCTCGCCGCCGGTGAAGTCGCTCAGCTTGGAGGCCAGGGTCTGGAAGGCGCTGGCCACCGCCAGGGTGATCATGGCGAAGAAGATGGCCTTCACGCGCAGCGAGAACAGGCCCACCAGCAGCGACAGCAGCAGCGAGACACCCAGCGCCAGCAGCGTGCCCAGGGCCACCGCGCCGAAGCCTGCGCCCAGGCGGGTGCTGGCGATGGCCACGCCATAGGCGCCAATGCCGAAGAACATGGTGTGGGCAAAGCTGACGATGCCGGTGTAGCCCAGCAGCAGGTCGAAGCTGGCCACCAGCAGCATGAAGACCAGGGCCTTGGCCGCCACGCTCAGGGCCTTGGCGCCGGGGAAGAGAAAGGGCGCCAGCGCCAGCGCCAGCAGGATGATGAGCAGCAGCAGGCTGAGCCAGCGGCTGCGCGGACGGTCGTGGGAGAGCAGGCGGTCCAGCATGGCGCGGGCTTCAGCGGTTGGTGACCGGATAGAGGCCCTGGGGCCGCCACAGCAGCACCGCCACCATCAGGGCGATGTTGGAGAACAGGGCCACGGTGGGCGCCAGGAAGCCGCTGTAGTTGGCCAGCAGCCCCACCAGCAGGGCGCCGATGAAGCAGCCCAGGGTGCTGCCCAGCCCGCCGATGATGATGACGATGAAGATGAGCACGTTGACCTGGGCGCCGATCTGGGCCGACACGGCCTGCTGGTAGAGCCCCCACATGACGCCGCCCAGGCCGGCCAGGGCCGAGCCGGCGACGAAGACGCCAACGAAGAGGCGGCGCACGCGGTAGCCCAGGCTTTCCACCATCTCGCGGTCCTGCACGCCGGCGCGGATGAGCAGGCCCAGCTTGGTGCGCGCCAGGGTCCAGGCCAGCAGCAGGAAGACCAGCAGGCCGATGGCCGCGGCCAGCAGGCGGTATTTCTCGATCGCCGCATCGCCCAGGATGAAGCTGCCGCGCAGCACGGTCGGCAGCGGCAGGGCGATCTGCAGCGGGCCCCAGATGGCCTTGATGATCTCCTCGCCCACGATCATGCCGCCCATGGTGATGAGGATCTGCTTGAGGTGCAGGCCGTAGACCGGCCGCACGATCACGCGCTCGAAGGCCCAGCCCAGCGCACCCGCCACCGCCATGGCGGCCAGCATGGCGCAGAAGATGGCCAGCAGGGCCGGCAGCAGGCCGGTGTCGGCAAAGGCGGCCAGCCCGCCCATCACCGAGGTGGCGACGAAGGCCCCCAGGGCGATGAAGACGCCGTGGCCGAAGTTCAGCACGTCCATCAGGCCGAAGACCAGGGTCAGGCCCGAGGCGATGATGAAGACGATCATGCCCATGGCCAGGCCGGCCACGGTGAGGGTGAGCCAGGTGCTGGGGCTGCCCACGGCCGGCAGGGCCGCCAGCATGAGGGCGGCCAGCAGCAGCACGGGCTTGGCGTCGAAGCTGGCCTTGGGGATGGCGGCCGCGGCGCTGTCGGCAGGCAGGGCGGCGCTGGTGGTCGTGGTGGTGGTCGTGGTTGGGCTGCTCATTGGTGGGCCCCCAGGGACAGGCCCAGCAGGCGTTGCTGCAGGGCCTCGTCGGCGGCCAGTTCGGCCATGGCACCGCTGTGCACGACGCGGCCGTTGTCCATCACGGCGACCTGGTCGCCCAGGGCCTTGGCCATCATGAAGTTCTGCTCCACCAGCAGGATGGTGGTGCGCTGCGCCTTCAGCTCGCGCAGGGCGGTGATGAGGTTCTGGATGATGGAGGGCGCCAGGCCCTTGCTGGGCTCGTCGATGAGGATGAGGGCGCGCGGCTCGCAGATGGCGCGGGCCACGGCCAGCATCTGCTTCTGCCCGCCGCTGAGCTTGCCGGCGGGGTAGAGCCAGAACTTCTTCAGGGCCGGGAAGAGGCCGAAGATCCAGGCCAGGCGGGCGCGGTCGAGCTCGCGCTCGTTGCGCGCGCCGCGGGCGGCCAGCACCATGTTCTCCTGCACCGTGAGGTCGGTGAAGATGCCCATGTTCTCGGGCACGTAGGCAATGCCCTGGGCCGCGATCTCGGGCGTGGGCCGGCCCTCGATGCGGCGGTCCTGGAAGCGGATGCCGCCGCGCGAGGCCGCCCACAGGCCCATCACCGTGCGCAGGGTGGTGGTCTTGCCCGCGCCATTGCGGCCCAGCAGCATGGTGACCTGACCCTCGGGCACGATCAGGTCCACCCCGTGCAGGATGTGGTACGCCCCGATGTGGGTGTGCACGCCCTGCAGTTCGAGCAGGTTCGTCGTCATGCCGGGAGCCCTTCCTGCGTGGCGGGGCGGGTCCGGGCTGGGGTGCCGGCCAGGTCGGCCCCGGGGCCGGGTTCGGCCACGCCGAGGTAGGCCTGCTGCACCACGGGCGAGGCGATCACCGTGGCCGGTTCACCATCGGCGACCAGCTGGCCGTTGTGCAGCACCACGATGCGGTCGGAGAGTTCGCGCACCACGTCCATCTTGTGTTCCACCAGCAGGATGACCACGTCCTTGCGGGCCTTGAGGCTGCGGATCAGGTCCAGCACCACCGGCACCTCGTCCACGCTCATGCCGGCCGTGGGTTCGTCGAACATGAAGACCTTGGGGTCCAGGGCGATGAGCAGGGCCACCTCCAGCTTGCGCTGGTCGCCATGGGGCAGGCTGGCCGCCTGCAGCTGGGCCTTGTCGGCCAGGCGCACCTGGGCCAGCACGGCGTCGGCCTCGGCGATCCAGTCGCGGTGGTCCAGCCAGACGCGCAGCAGGTCCAGGCCGGCCAGCGCTCCCCAGCCCCGGGCACGCCGCCCGGCCTCGCGGGCCTGGATGGCCAGGCGCACGTTCTCGTGCACGCTCAGGTGGGGAAACAGCTGGGTGAGCTGGAAGGCTCGGCCCAGGCCGCGCCGGGTGCGCAGCGGTGCCGGCAGGGTGGTGATGTCCTCGCCGTCCAGCAGCACCTGGCCCTCGCTGGCCGGCAGCTGGCCGGAGATGAGGTTGAACCAGGTGGTCTTGCCGG
>JBJOKP010000517.1:0-3094 GCA_046046045.1 Pseudomonadota bacterium
CGCCGCGGGCAGGGACGAATTCGCCCGCATCGGCCAGGCCCTGGACCAGATGTGTGAACGCCTCTCGGCCAGCGTGGCCGAGATCCGCAGCCAGGCCGTGCTGGTGGACCGGGCCGGCCAGGCCATGGCGGTGTCCAGCCAGGAACTGGCGCGCCAGACCCAGGCCCAGGCTGCCAGCCTGGCGCAGAGCAGTGCGGCCGCCCATGAGCTGAGCGCCTCGGTGCGCAGCAATGCCGGCAATGCCGGCCAGGCCGATGAACTCAGCGGGGCCGTGAGCCAGCAGGCCGGCGCCGTGGGGGGCGTGATGGCCCAGGCCCTGGCCACCATGGACCGCATCGAGGATGGTTCGCGCCGCATGACCGACATCGTCGGCGTGATCGACGCCATCGCCTTCCAGACCAACATCCTGGCGCTGAACGCCGCGGTCGAGGCGGCGCGGGCGGGCGAATCCGGCCGCGGCTTTGCCGTGGTGGCCAGCGAGGTGCGCGCCCTGGCGCAGAAGAGCGCCCAGTCGGCCGGGCAGATCCGCCAGCTCATCGTCGGCTCGGCCGAGGCCGTGCATGGCGGCGTGGCGGCCATGAAGCAGATCGACGCCACGGTGAACGGCGTGGTCGGCGGCATCCACGAGGTGGCCGATCGCCTGGCTGCCATCGCCCAGGGCCGCGAGACGCAGAACCAGGCGCTGCAGCAGGTCGCCACCGGGCTGGAGGAGGCCGCCCGCATCACCAGTGGCCATGCCGGCGTGGTGGACCAGGCTGCCCAGGCGGCCGAACAGATGTATGAACGGGCCCACCGCCTGAGCGCGGTGGTGGCGGGCTTCCGCCTGCGCCAGGGCACGGCCGACGAGGCCCAGGCCCTGGTGGAACGGGCCCTGGCGCTGTGGCGCCAGTCCGGCGAGGCCGGCCTGTTCGCGCAGTGCAACCGCAGCGGCAGCGCCTTTGCCGACCGCGATCTCTACGCCTTCGTGCTCGACCGCGAGGGCCGCTACCTGGTCTACGCCGGCCAGCCCGCCAAGGTGGGCGTCAAGCTGGGCGACCTGCTGGGCGAGGCCGGTCGCCGCCTGGTGGCCGATATCTGGGCCCAGGCCGACCGGGGCGCCGGCTGGGTGGACTACGCCGTGCCCCATCCGGTGACTGGCCAGCCCCAGGCCAAGGCCTCCTACGTGGTGGCGCTGGACCGCCAGCGGGTGCTGGGCTGCGGCGCCTACAAGCAGCAGGTGGTGGGCGTGGCCTGAGGCCGGCCCGGCCCGGAAAAGCTCGGCTCAGCGCGTGGCGCGGCGGCGCACGTTGTCCAGATAGGCGTGTGGATCGGGCGGCAGGCCGCTCCGCTGCGAGGTCCAGATCATCTCGCCCAGGGCCTCCATCACCTCGTGCTGGGCGGCATGCAGATCGCCGCGCTTGCTGGCCAGCAGCTCGATGGCCTGGCGGATGCCACGCGGCTGGTCGATCGACACCTGCTCGCTGATGGAGAGATGCATGGAGAGGTGCAGGAATGGATTGGTGCGCCCGTCCTCCACCGTGTAGACCGCCGCCAGGGCGGCCTCCACATCGGCCAGTTCGGCGTGGTATTCGGGGTGCTGGGCTATCCAGCCGGCGGCCAGGGCTTCCATGGGGGAGAGCGGCTCGCCGGCGCGCTGCTTGGCATAGGCGCCGCAGAAGAAGCGCCGCACATCGTGCTGGTTGGGGGTGAACATGGTGGGCGGATTGTCCCGTGATCCGGCGCGGTGAAGGTATGGAGGAGGGCGCTGGCATCATGCGCGGCCGCCGTCTCCTGGGTCTTGCCATGAGAGTCACCCTGCGCCGACCCCCATGCCCCTGCACGAAAGCATTGCTTGATCACCGACCCCTGGTTCTACGCCGTTGCCATCCCTGCCGTGCTGCTCATGGGCCTCTCCAAGAGCGGCTTCGGCTCGGGCTTCGGTGCCCTGGCCGCGCCCATGATGGCGCTGGCGATTCCCGTCCCCCAGGCCGCCGCCATCCTGCTGCCCCTGCTGGCCATCATGGACGCCCTGGGCCTGATGGCCCTGCTGCGCCAGGCCGACTGGAAGCTGCTGCGCCTGCTGCTGCCGGCCGGGATCACGGGCTCCATGATCGGCTTTGCCTCCTTTGGCCTCTTCAGTGCGCCCACGGTGGCCGGCATCGTGGGCGTGGTGACCTTGCTCTTCCTGGCGGTGCGCCTCTTCTTCCCGCCCAGGTCGGACGCCCCGCCGCCGGGCCGCGGCTGGGGCTTCTTCCTGGGTGCCACCAGCGGCTACACCAGCTTCGTGGCCCATGCGGGCGGGCCGCCGGTGGCCTTCTACGTCCTGCCCATGAAGCTGGAGCCCATCCGCTACTCGGCCACCATGGCGGTGCTGTTCGCCGCCATCAACCTCTCCAAGTGGGTGCCCTACGGCATGCTGGGCCTGCTGGACATGTGCAACCTCGCCACCTCGGCGGTGCTGGCGCCGCTGGCTCCGCTGGGCGTGTGGGCCGGCATCCGGATGGCGCGGCGCATCCAGGCCCAGCTCTTCTACCGCCTGGTCTACCTCGGGATGTTCCTGACCGGGTTGAAGCTGGTGTGGGACGCCTGGCGGGCCCACGCGGGATAACATGGTTTGAGCAGACTTGCCGCCGGCCTCACGCCCTGCGGCCACGCCACCCGGTGCATCGTCACCGGCATCAGAAGCCGCCCAGGCTCGACCACCGACTGGAGACTCGCCTCATGACGTCCACGATGACGACGCCGCGCCGCGCCCTGTGCGCTGCCCTGACCCTGCTGCCCCTGCTGGGTCTGGCCGATGTGGCCCGGGCCCAGGCCTGGCCCAACAAGCCCATGACCTGGGTCGTGCCCTTTCCGGCCGGTGGTGGTACCGATGCCTTCGCCCGTCCGCTCACCGCCGTGCTCACCAAGCAGATGGGCCAGCAGGTCATCATCGACAACAAGGGCGGGGCCGGCGGCAACGTGGGTGCCGCCGTGGCAGCCAAGGCAGCGCCCGATGGCTACACCTGGTTCATGGGCGCCGTGCACCATGCCATCGCCCCCAGCATGTACCCCAAGCTGGACTACAACCTGCAGAACGACTTCGTGCCCGTGGCCCTGATCGCCAAGGTGCCCC
>JBJOKP010000518.1:0-3091 GCA_046046045.1 Pseudomonadota bacterium
CGGGCTCTCTCTAAAATCTCGGGTTCTCCCCAAGGTTAGCGCAGCGCCCGCCCTGGCGTCGGCCGCGCACGCCGTCCCGAATTCCTCCCCACCTCCCCTTTCCCCACCCGAGCCCAAAGGCCCCCCATGTCGCTTTTCACCTCTGTTGAACTGGCCCCGCGCGACCCCATCCTCGGTCTGAACGAGCAGTTCAATGCCGACACCAACCCCAAGAAGGTCAACCTGGGCGTGGGCGTGTATTTCGACGCCGCCGGCAAGCTGCCCCTGCTCAAGTGCGTGGCCCAGGCCGAGCAGCAGATGATCGAGGCGCCCAAGGCGCGCGGCTACCTGCCCATCGACGGCATCGTGGCCTATGACAAGGCGGTGCAGGCCCTCGTCTTTGGCGAAGGCAGCGCCGTGCTGCAGGCCGGCCGCGTGGCCACCGTGCAGGCCCTGGGTGGCACCGGCGGCCTCAAGGTGGGCGCCGACTTCCTCAAGCGCCTCAACCCCGGCGCCAAGGTGCTGATCAGCGACCCGAGCTGGGAGAACCACCGCGCCCTGTTCACCAACGCCGGCTTCGAGGTGAGCACCTACGCCTACTATGACGCCGACAAGCTCGGCGTGCGCTTCGACGCCATGCTGGCTGACCTGAACGCTGCCGCCGCCGGCACCATCGTCGTGCTGCATGCCTGCTGCCACAACCCGACCGGCTACGACATCACCGCCGCGCAGTGGAGCCAGGTGATCGCCGCCGTCAAGGCACGCGGCCTGGTGCCCTTCCTCGACATGGCCTACCAGGGCTTTGGCGACGGCATCGCCGAAGACGGCGCCGTGGTGCAGCAGTTCATCGAGTCCGGCCTGGACTTCTTCGTCTCGACCAGCTTCAGCAAGAGCTTCTCGCTCTACGGCGAACGTGTCGGCGCCCTGAGCGTGGTCTGCGCCAGCAAGGAAGAGTGCGCCCGCGTGCTCTCGCAGCTCAAGATCGTCATCCGCACCAACTACAGCAACCCGCCCACCCACGGTGGCCAGGTCGTCGCCACCGTGCTGACCACGCCGGCCCTGCGCGCCCTGTGGGAAGAGGAGCTGGCCGGTATGCGCTCGCGCATCAAGGCCATGCGCACGGCCCTGCAGGCCAAGCTGGTGGCCGCCGGCGTGCAGCGCGACTTCAGCTTCATCACCCGCCAGCGCGGCATGTTCAGCTACTCGGGCCTCTCCAAGCCGCAGATGGAGCGCCTGCGCAACGAGTTCGGCGTCTACGGCGTCGACTCGGGCCGCATCTGCGTGGCCGCGCTGAACGATGCCAACATCGACTACGTCGTCGCCAGCATCGCCGCGGTGCTCTGAACTTCCCGGCGCCGCCGTCATCCCTGAGAACGGCGGGCCGCGTGCCCGCCGTTTCCCATTCCGCCTACCTCTCCCGCCACCCCACCGCAAGGACACCGCCACCATGGCCATGGACGTCATCGACTACGAGATCAAGGGTTCGGAAATGCAGTTCGTCGAGGTCGAGCTCGACCCCGGCGAGGCCGCCATCGGCGAGGCCGGCAGCCTCATGTTCATGGAAGGCGGCATCGCCATGGACACCGTCTTTGGCGACGGGGCGGCCCAGTCGGGCGGCTTCTTCGGCAAGCTGCTGGGCGCGGGCAAGCGCCTCATCACGGGTGAGTCGCTCTTCACCACGGTCTACACCAACCAGGCGCCGATGAAGCAGCGCGTGGCCTTTGCCGCGCCCTACCCGGGCAAGATCCTGCCCATGGACCTGCGCAAGCTCGGCGGCACGCTGATCTGCCAGAAGGACGCATTTCTCTGCGCCGCGCGCGGCGTGAGCCTGGGCATCGCCTTCCAGCAGAAGCTCTCGGTGGGCTTCTTCGGCGGCGAGGGCTTCATCATGCAGAAGCTCGACGGCGACGGCCTCGCCTTCGTGCATGCCGGCGGCACGGTGGTCAAGCGCGAACTCCAGCCCGGCGAGCTGCTGCTGGTCGACACCGGCTGCGTCGTGGCCTACACCCCGAACGTCAACTTCGAGATCCAGTACGTCGGCAAGATCAAGACCGCGCTGTTCGGCGGCGAGGGCCTGTTCTTCGCCCGCCTGACCGGCCCGGGCACGGTGTGGCTGCAGAGCCTGCCCTTCTCGCGCCTGGCCAGCCGCATCTTCGCCGCAGCACCGCAGACTGGCGGCGGCGGCCGTGAGGAAGGGTCCATCCTGCCGGCGGTGGCGGCCGGCGGGCTGCTCGGCGGCATCTTCTCGGGCGACGACGACTGATCACCGCCGGATCGTTGCCCCCAAGGAAAAAGCGGCGCCTGGGCGCCGCTTCGTGTTTCCGGCCCGGCGCGGTGTAGCGACCAGGCGCAGGACGTGGCCGGAATTCAGCGCACCACGAGCACCGGGATGGTTCCGTGGGTCAGCACCTTCTGCGTCTCGCTGCCCAGCAGTAGGGCGCTCATGCCGCGCCGGCCGTGCGAGGCCATGACGATGAGGTCGGCGTTCTGGGCCTTGGCCTGCTCGAGGATGGCTTCCCAGGGATGGACGGCTTCCAGCGCCACGGCCGAGGACTTCACCGCCGCGGCGGCACAGGCTTCGGTGACGGCCTGCAGGTTGCGCGAGGCGATGCGCTCCTGGGTGTCGAAGAACTCCTGCGGCGGCATCGGCTGCATCTCGGTGATGGCGCTGTAGGGGAAGGGTTCCTTCACCGCCAGGGCGACCACTTCGGCGCCCACCGCCTTGGCGAGCTTGACGGCGGTGGCGACGGCCTTGCCGGTGATTTCGGAGCCGTCGGTGGGGATGAGGATGCGGGCATACATGGCGCGGTCTCCTGTGAGCTGTTGAGCGCTGTGACGATGGGCTCATCATGCGCCGATGGACGACCGGCGACTTGACCGGGGTCAAGTCGCCCCTCAGCCCCGCCTGCGGGCTTGAGCCAGATCGACCCGGCTCAGCCGCGTGCCACCGGCCGGGCCGGATCGGCGCACCACTCGCTCCACGAACCCGGGTAGAGCGCACTCCCCGGCAGCCCGGCCACCGCCATGGCCAGCAGGTTGTGGCAGGCCGTGACGCCCGAGCCGCACTGGTGCACCACCGGGCGGGCGCCGGCATCCCCCACCAGGGGCAGGA
>JBJOKP010000519.1:0-3091 GCA_046046045.1 Pseudomonadota bacterium
CCACCAGGTGCTGGTCGGCGCAGGCGGCCACCTGGGCCAGGTGGGTGACGGCCAGCACCTGGCAGGCGCTGCCCAGGCGCTGCATCAGCCGGCCCACGGTGATGGCCACGGCCCCGCCGATGCCGGCATCCACCTCGTCGAAGATCAGGGTGGCCAGGCCGGCGGCACTGGTGGCCGGCGCAGGGGCATCACTGGCCACGGCCTGGCTGAAGAGATCCGGCGCGGCGGCCGTGGCGGCGGCGCCCCGGCCCGAGACGCTGCTGGCCGGCACGCTGGTCGTCACCGCCAGGGCCAGGGCGATGCGCGAGAGCTCGCCGCCCGAGGCCACCTTGGCCAGGGCGCGCGGCGTGGTGCCGGCATGGCCGGCCACGCGCAGCTCGATGGTTTCCAGGCCCATGGCCTGGGGCTCGTCCTGTGGCAGCAGGGCCACCTCGAAGCGGCCGCCGGCCATGCCCAGCTGCTGCATGGCCTCGCTCACCTGGGCCGACAGGCGCGGCGCCACTCGCTGGCGCACGGCGCTGGCCTGCTGGGCGAGTTCGGTCCAGCGGCGCCGGCCGGCCTCGGCGCGGGCCAGCAGGGCGTCCAGATCGGTCGCCGCCTCCAGGCCCTTGAGCTGTTCGCGCCACTGGGCGGCAAGGGCCGGCAGCTCGGCCGGCGGGCGGCGGAAGCGCCGCGCCAGGCCCATCCAGGCCGAGAGCCGTTCTTCCAGCTCGCCCAGGCGCTGCGGGTCCAGCTCGGTGTGGCGCAGGGCGCTGCCCAGGTTGCGGGCGGCCTCGGCCAGCTCGGTGCGGGCCGCCTGCAGCAGGCCCACCACCTCGGCCAGGGCCGGGTCGTGCTGGGTCACGGCCTCCAGGGCGTGGAGGGCCGCATCGGTCAGGCCCAGGGCGCTGGGCTCGCCGTCGTCCAGCGCGGCCTGGGCCTGCTGGGCGGCGTCGAGGATGGACTGGGCATGGGCCAGGCGGCGATGCTCGGCTTCCAGCTCCTCCCACTCCTGCTCGCCGGGGGCGAGCTTGTCGAGCTCGGCCAGCTGCCAGGCCAGGCGTTCGCGCTCCTGCTCCAGGTCGGCGCTGCGGCTGCGTGCGGCGTCCAGCTCGGCCAGGGCGCTGCGCCAGGCCTGCCAGGCTGCCGCCAGCGGCCTGGTGTCCAGGCCGGCATGGTCGTCCAGCAGCTGGCGCACGGCGGCCTGGCGGGTCAGGCCCTGCCAGGCATGCTGGCCGTGGATGTCCACCAGGTGTTCGGCCAGTTCCTTGAGCTGGGCCGCCGGCGCCGCGCTGCCGTTGATCCAGGCGCGGCTGCGGCCCTGCGCGTCCAGGGTGCGGCGCAGCAGCAGGGGCGCGGCGGCGCCTGATCCGCCCTCGTCATCGGCAAAGCCGGCGTCCTCCAGCCAGGCCGTGACCTCGGGCCCGACCTCGAACTCGGCGCTCACCTCGGTGCGGGCCGCCCCCTCGCGCACCAGGCCGGCGTCGGCCCGGCCGCCCAGCAGCAGCTGCAGGGCGTCGATGAGGATGGACTTGCCGGCGCCGGTCTCGCCGGTCAGCACGGTGAAGCCGGCGTCGAACTCCAGGTCGAGTTCACGCACGATGACGAAGTCGCGCAGGGTCAGGCGGCGCAGCATGGCAGGCGGAAGACGGTCCAGGTTAGGGGCGGGGCGGCCGGGCCGGGCGCCCGGATCCCTCGGCTCACAGCGGGGCGGCCCGGGTCAGGCCACTGGCGTCGCCGTCCACGGCGTCGGTCAGGCCTTCGTTCCAGTGCAGCTTGTGGCGCAGGGTGGCGTAGTAGTTCCAGCCACGCGGATGCAGGAAGTGCACCCGGTGCACCGCGCGCCGCACCACGATGCGGTCGCCCGGCAGCAGGCTGGCGATGGACTGCATGTCGAAGTTGGCGCT
The DNA here is from genome assembly GCA_046046045.1 of Pseudomonadota bacterium. GTDB lineage: Bacteria > Pseudomonadota > Gammaproteobacteria > Burkholderiales > Burkholderiaceae_C > Sphaerotilus. Next base: position 1,887 of record JBJOKP010000519.1, read on the forward strand.
GGGGTCGCGCCCGGTGACGATGGAGATGGCCACCTCGCCGCTGTCGGGCAGCAGGATGGGCCGGTTGGAGAGCATGTGGGGCGCGATCGGCACCAGCACCCAGCCGGCGATGCCCGGGTGCAGCAGCGGCCCGCCGGCCGACAGGGCATAGGCGGTCGAGCCCGTGGGCGTGGCCAGGATGAGGCCGTCGGCGCGGAAGTTGGCGACGAACTGGCCGTCCACCTCCACCCGCAGCTCCACCATGCCGGCCGCGCCGCTGCGCACCACCACATCGTTCATCGCGATGGCGCTGAAGATGGGCTGGCCGTCGCGCTCGACCCGCCCTTCGAGCATGGTGCGCTGGTCGAGCTCGAACTCGCCGCGCAGCACGGCGGTGAGCGCCTGCTGCATGTTGCGCACCGAGATGTCGGTGATGAAACCCAGCCGCCCCTGGTTCACGCCCACCATGGGCACGCCATGGCTGGCCAGCTGCCGGGCCACGCCCAGCATGGTGCCGTCGCCGCCCACCACCACCGCCACGTCGCACTGGCGGCCGATCTGGTCCACGCTCAGGTCCGGGTAATCGGTGATGCCGGTGTTCTGCGCCGTCTCCTGCTCGAACGACACCTCCAGCCCCAGCCGGGTGAGCAGATGGGCAACGTCTTCCAGCAAGGGGCGCATGCCGCGCGCCTGGTACTTGCCCACGAGCGCAGCGTGGCTGAAGCGGCTTTGCATCGACAAATTACACCACAGCGATCTTTGCGGGCCCCCCGCGGCGGACCCGGGTCGCCCGGGCCGCAATGCCCTCCTAAAATTGCCGCTCCATGCTGGACGACCGCGCCAAACTGCTGCTCAAGACCCTGGTCGAACGCTATATCGCCGACGGCCAGCCGGTGGGCTCACGCACCCTCTCCAAGACCTCGGGCCTGGAGCTCTCGGCCGCCACCATCCGCAACGTGATGGCCGACTTGGAAGACCTGGGCCTGATCGCCAGCCCGCACACCTCGGCCGGCCGCGTGCCCACGCCGCGCGGCTACCGGCTCTTCGTCGACACCATGATCACCGCCCGGCCCGGATCGGCCGGTGCCGGCGGTGCTGGACTGGACATGAGCGCCGCCGCCCCGGCCAACCCCGACCTGCGCCTGGAGGCCGGCGGCCTGCGCGAGCAGATCCAGCCCGACCAGCCCCAGCGCGTCATCGCCCACGCCGCCCAGCTGCTCTCCAGC
>JBJOKP010000520.1:0-3087 GCA_046046045.1 Pseudomonadota bacterium
TGACCTTGATTTCCTTGCCGGCAAACAGCGCCTTGCCGTCGGCCATGATGGCCACGGCGTAGACGTTGGAGGACTGGCCCATCTTCACGCGCGTGGAGAAGCTGGCCTCCACGGCATCGGTGACGTCGAAGGCCGCGGTCAGCATGGCAGGGTTCTTCTCCACCAGCACCAGCAGGCGCTTGACGCCCGGCAGGCCGGTGGACACGCCCACGGGCACGACGGCGCCGTTTTCGGCGATGTCCGGGCCCGTCAGCGTGACGTCCTTGCTTTCGACGGGCATGGCAGCGCCGAGCGCCTTCATGGTGTCGGCCAGGGTCTTGGCATCAAAGGCAGCCTGCGACCAGGCAGCCTGGGCGGCCTGGGGCAGCAGGCCGAGTCCGGCCAGCATGCCGGCCACACCGGCGCTGCGAGCGAGCATGTCGCGACGAGATTGCATGGGGTTTCTCCTCAAGGATTCGGGATTCGCGCCGGACCGGCTGCACAGGCATCCGGTTGGCACAGGGTCAAGAGCTTAGTTACTTCTTTGCGCCGGCAGCAAGCCAGGCGGCGATCTGGTTCAGATCGGATTCCGGCAGGTTCTGCTCGGGCATGGGAATGGCACCCCAAACACCACTGCCTCCTGCCTTGATCTTGCCGGCCAGGTAGGCCACGGCATCCGGGCGCTGACCATGCTTGGCGGCAACGTCCTTGAAGGCCGGGCCGACCAGCTTGGCGTCGATCGAGTGGCAGGCCAGGCAGCTGTGCTTGCCAAGCAGGGCGACGACGGCGGCATTGTCGCTGCCACCGGCCTTGGCCATCGCCACCTTGACGGGCGGCTGCGGAGCCCCGGGCGGCCGGGTCGTGTCCGCACCATGCTGGGCACCGACCATGCGGTTCTGCTCAGCCAGGTTGCCATGGGCATTGCGGGCATAGTCCGGCAGCATGGACGCGACCTTGGGCTCGGTGACGCAGTTGGTCATGCAGGCCACGGCCCGTACATCCAGCCTGCCCGAGGTCTTCAAGCCCTTGCCTGGCCACATGGCATGGTCCAGCGTCATGCCATTCCGATTGGGCAGGCGAGCCTGCGCCTCGGCCATGGTCTTGTCGGACAGCACGAAGTTGTCCGGCACCACCCCGCCCATGTTGAGCAGGTAGGCCAACACCCCGTAGACCTCGTCCGTCTTGAGGGACTTCGGCGCGGTCCACGGCATGGCGCGGTTGATGTAGTCCCACAGCGTGGAGACGCTGGACACCTTCATCAGCGTGGTGCGCCCCGGAAAGGACGGATCCATCAGCTTGGCGACCCGACCCGTCTTCACGTCCTCCGCGGTGGTGCCACCCACCAGGGGCGAGAACACCTCGTTGGACTCACCGAAGATGCCATGGCACTGCGCACACTTGGCTTCCCAGACATCCTGGCCCTGGGCAACGCTGCCCGAGCCCTTGGGCAGGCCCTTGAAATCGGGGCGGACATCGATGTCCCACGCGGCGATCTCCTTGGCAGTGGCCGGCCGGCCAATGCCGGGATAGCTCTCGCCGGACGCCTGGGCCGTGGTGGCCAGTGTCAAGGCCAGTGCAAGGCCACCCGCAAGCCTACGGACGATCTCACGAGACCTGGACATTCTTCACCTCGCCGCTTTCCTGCACCATCCACGACTGGATGGCGTTGTTGTGATAGATCGAGCGCGTGCCGCGAACGTCACGCAGCTGCCGATAGTTGGGCTGGACATAGCCGGTCTCATCGGTGGCCCGGCTCTGGATGATGGCGGGACGGCCGTCCCACACCCAGTCGATGTTGAAGCGGGTCAGCGCCTTGCTGTGCGCCGGCCCCTCGATGCGGGCTGGCCGCCAGTTGCGACCGCCGTCCACCGAGACGTCGACCGTCTTGATGCGCCCGCGCCCCGACCAGGCCAGGCCGGTGATGTTGTAGAAGCCCTTGTCGAGCAGCACCTGACCGCCCGAGGGCGTGGTCACCACGCTCTTGCATTCCTGGATGGAGGTGTACTGGCGATGCAGGCCGTTGGGCTGCAAGTCCATGTAATGCACCGCCTCGTCCTTGGCGCCATAAGGCATGTCGCCCACCTCGATGCGGCGCAGGTACTTCACCCAGCTCACGCCCTGCACGCCCGGCACCACCAGCCGCAGCGGATAGCCGTTCTCGGGGCGCAGCATTTCGCCGTTCTGGCCATAGGCGACGAAGACTTCGCCGCTCTCCACCAGTTCCATGGGCACGGTGCGGGTCATGGACGACCCGTCAGCACCTTCAGCCAGCACGTAGCGGGCCTTCTTGTAATCGACGCCGCACAGGTCGAAGAGAATCTTCAGAGGCACGCCGGTGAACTCGCTGCAGCTCACCATGCCGTGGGTGTACTGCACCGTAGGCACCGCCACATTGCCCCACTCGACGGCGGTGTTCGCACCACATTCGATGAAATGGAAACGCGACACGCTGGGCAACCGCATGATCTCGTCCATGGTGAAGACCTTGGGCGACTTCATCAGCGCGGGATCGGAGCCATTGAGCATCAGGCGATGCTTGGAGGGATCGATGTCCCACCAACCCTGGTGATGGCGCTCGAAATGCAGGCCGCTGGGCGTGACGATGCCGAACAGCGACTGCAGCGGGCAGAAGGACACCGAGGCCTGGGTGGTCTGCGTGAGGCCAGGACTCTGGCGACGCTGGACGTTGCCCTCGTACTTCGAAGGCACCCCGTAGCCGTTGTTGGCAGCCACACCCTGACCCAGACCCTTGCTGTGCTCGGGGAGCGTCAGGATGTTGGGATCGCCACCTTCGGCGGGCACAGGATTGCCCTGCGCCAGCGCCAGGGGCGCAGCACCCGCAGCCGCCGCGCCAGCAAAGGCGCGACGGATGAAGTCCCGTCGGCCACCCTTGGCCTCCGCGAGCACCTGCTTGACGCCCTGGGCGTCGATGAAGTTCTCAGGTGCCTTCCTCAATCGGCCGCTGGCTCCCAAGGCCACGACGGCATCATCTTCTCTAGACCCCACAGGGACCTCCAGTTGTCACTACCCCGATGTCACTGACACATGCCGGCGCCCTGGGCACCATCACTTCCAGCGAACCTTGGGTCTGCCTGCGCCAGCCACCCG
>JBJOKP010000521.1:0-3086 GCA_046046045.1 Pseudomonadota bacterium
CGAAACACGGCATCAAGGTCAACGCCCTGGCGCCCACGGCCGCCACCCGCATGACCGAAGGCCTGCTGCCGCCCGAGGTGCTGGCCGCCCTGGACCCGGCTGCCGTCACCCCCGCCCTGCTCTGGCTGGCCAGCGAACAGGCGCCCACCCGGGCCATCGCCGCCGCCGGTGCCGGCACCTTCGAGGCCGCCCACATCACCCTCACCCGCGGCCTGCACCTGGGCCGCGGTGACGACGTGCCCGACCGCCTGGCCCAGGCCTGGGCCCAGGTCAGCGACCGCGACGGCGAACAGGTGCCCGCCGCCGGCTCGGCCCAGGGCCAGAACGAGGTGGGACAGGCGCTCGCGGCGCGGCGGGGCTGAGTGGGTCACTGGCGCTTGCCACCGCTTTCCGAGTCGCCCGCCTGCGATCTGGGGTCGTGGGTCCGCCACGGCGGCGACATGAGTGGCTATGGCCTTGAGGGCGAGTCGCCAGACGGTGGGATCAGACCCCCACCGTGAGCTGCACCCAGGCCTCGGGCAGCAGGTTCAGCAGCTGGGCTTCGAGCCATTTGTCGCCACCGCTGAGGATGGCCACGCCCACCAGGCCCAGCAGCAGGGCAAAGCCGCGGCGCACACGCTCGATGCGCGCCAGCACCCAGTCGCGCGTGCGCACGAAGCCCTGGCGCGAGGCGTAGGCCACCGCCACCAGCGGCAAGGCCGCACCCAGGCCGAAGACGCCCAGCACCACGCCGCCGCGGGCCACGCCGCCCTCGCTGGCCACCAGGCTCAGGGCCGAGCCCAGCAGCGGGCCGGAGCAGGGGCTCCAGACCAGGCCCAGCACACCCCCCAGCAGCAGCGCACTGCCCAGGGTGCGGCCATCCAGGCGCGCCGAGGCCTGCTGCGCCTGGTTGGCGATGGGCAGCATCCAGCGGCTGAAGCGCTCGCCCAGGGTGGGCACCAGCATGACGATGGCAAACGCGATCAGCATCGCGGCGCCCGCGACCCGCACCGTGTCGCCGTCGATGCCCAGCGCCGGGCCCAGGGCGCCCAGCAGCATGCCGATGAGCGCGAAGGACACGGTCATGCCGGCCCCCATGGCCACCGGCGCCAGGCGGTTGCCCTGCAGGGCACTGCCCACCACCAGCGGCAGCAGCGGCAGCACGCAGGGCGACAGCGTCGTCAGGCTGCCGGCCGCCAGGCTCAGGCCCAGTTGCGGGATGGAAAGGGCCAGGCTCATGGGCCGCCCCGCTCAGAGCGCGGCCTTGAGGGCGCCGCGCAGGCCATCGGCAGAGCTGTCGCCCGCCAGCCGCGACACCTCCTTGTCGCCCTTGAGCACCACCAGGGTCGACTGCATGCGGATGCCGAAGCGCTTCTTCAGGTCCTTCTCGGTGTCGTAGTTGACGGTCAGGATGGTCAGGTCCAGGCCTTTCTCGTCCTTCATGGACTGCAGCGTCTTGTCCTGCGCGCGGCAGGTCGGGCACCAGTCGGCGTGGAAGTGCAGCGCCACCGGCTGGCCGGCCTTCTCGGCACGGGCGAGCGCGTCGGCGGAGTAGGGCTTGACCTCGAAGGCCTGGGCCAGCGAGGCGGCACCGATCAGCAGGGCGTAGACAATGAGGCGGAGGTGGGTCATGGACATGCCTTGGGTGGTGGGTGGGATGGATGCCAGCCTTCGTGCCACCGGCCCGCGGACCGGTCGAAGCGCTGTGCATGGCCTAGTTCGCAGCCCGAGTGAGGGTGGTTACAGCCGGCGCCCCCTTTTTTTTCAGGCCGACCTGTAACCCCCGTGCCCGCGGCAACGAACTCACCCTGGAACCCCGTGGCCCTGGACATCGAGCAGCAACTGCGCCCCCTCTGGCACGCGGCCCAGGCCGGTGACGAGGCCGCCTATGCCCGGGCGCTCGGGGTGATGGCCCAGCGCCTGCGCGGCTACTTCCGCCGCCGGCTGGTTGATGCCCCCCATGACGTGGAGGACCTGGTGCAGGAAACCCTGCTGGCCGTGCACCTGCAGCGCGCCACCTTCGATGCCACCATGCCTGTCACGGCCTGGCTGCACGCCATCGCGCGTCACAAGCTGGTGGACCGCTGGCGCCGCAGCGGCCGCCATGGGCCCGGTCTGACCTCGCTGGACGACCTCGATGACGCCGACCAGCCCCTGGCGCCCGAGGCGGCGGCCGAACCCGCCCGCGACCTGGCCGTGCTGCTGGAGCGCCTGCCGACGGCCATGCGCCGCGCCATCGTCGACACCAAGATCGAAGGCCTCTCGGTGGCAGAAGCCGCACGTGCCGCGGGCCAGTCCGAGTCCGCCATCAAGGTGAACGTGCACCGGGGCCTGCAGAGGCTGGCCCGGCTCGTTCGAGGTGAACCATGAAGACCGATCAGCTCATCCACCTGCTGGCCAGCCAGGCCGGCCCGGCGGACCCGCACCGGGTGATGCGGCGCATCGGCCTGGCCCTGCTCGCCGGTCTCGTCGCCAGCGTGGCCCTGTGCCTGGCCACGCTCGGCCTGAACCCGGACCTGCGGGTGCAGGGCCCGGCCCTGCTGACCAAGCTGCTCTATGTGGGCACGGCACTGGCGGCATCGGGCTGGTGGCTGACGCGCGCCGCGCGGCCGGCCGCACCCTGGCGGGGGGCCGGATGGGCGCTGGCGCTGGTCCTGGGTGTGATGACGGGCTGGGTCCTGTTCCAACTGCAGGCGGTGCCCCGCGCCGGCCAGGCCGACTTCCTGCTGGGGCAGTCCTGGATGTCCTGCCCCTGGCGCGTCGCCGCGCTTGCCCTGCCGGCGGCCGCGGCGGCCTTCTGGGGCTTGCGCGGCCTGGCACCCACGCGCCCCCGGCTGGCGGGCTTCGCGGCGGGCCTGAGCGGTGGCGCGGCCGGTGCCCTGGCCTATGCGCTGTACTGCAACGAAACCTCGCCGGGCTTCGTGCTGCTCTGGTATTCGGCGGGCATGCTGCTGCCGGCCGTGGCCGGCGCCAGCCTGGGGCCGCGCCTGCTGCGCTGGTGAGGCGATGCGGCGGGTGCCGGATCCCGGCGCCCCACCGGCTCACGCCTTGGGCAACAGCGTGTTGAGGTCGAAGCCCAGGTCCGCCGCCTGCTCGGGCGTGGGCGA
>JBJOKP010000522.1:0-3084 GCA_046046045.1 Pseudomonadota bacterium
CATGAGCGCCGCCATGCTCTCCCTGGGCGACCGCACCGCCCGCGAGCTCGCCCGCGGCGAACTCGAACAGGTGCTCATCAAGGGCGGCAAGGGCTATGTGCTCATGACCTATGCCGGCCCCGACGCCGTGCTCACCGCCCTCTGCAAGCCCAACGCCCGACTGGGCCTGATCTTCCTGGACATCAAGCGCGCCGCCGACGCCATCAGCAAGGTCATCTGAGGGCCACGGCCCCGTTGCCCATCCCAGGAAGGCCCGGCCCGGCGGCCCCAGGCGGATGCAGTACCTCCGACCCCCCTGACCCGGACTTTCCAGAGGATCACCCCATGCGCAAGGCTCAACTCTCCGTCTGCCCGCACGACACCGCCCGCAACCTCTTCGGCTGGTTCGTGCTCAATACCTACCTGCAGCGCCAGCTGGGCGAAGCCATCCACTTCGAGCCTGCGGCCAACCTGCTGGCCGAACGCCAGGCCGTGCTGGAGGGCGAGTTCGACATCGTCTACGCCAACCCCTATTCGGCCCTGCTCTACATGGACCGCCGCGGCTTCGTGCCGGTGGCCCGGGTCAAGGACCATTCCGACGAGGTGGTGGTGGTGCGTGCCCGCCGTGACGCGACGGACGAGCCGGCATCCCCGTCACCTGACCGCATCCGCATCGCCTCGGCCACCGACAAGCTCATCGTCCACCTGCTCGGCCAGGGCTGCCTGGCTGGCCTGAAGATCGATCCGGCCACGGTGGACTATGTCTACACCGGTGGCCATCCCCAGGCGGCCCAGGCCGTGCTCAAGGGCGAGGCCGACTACGGCTACGTCTTCGAGGAAACCTGGCGCGGCCTGGCCGCCAGCACCCGCGAACGCCTGGAGGTCGTGGCCCAGAGCCGCGACGGCACGGCCTTCCACTGCTTCTGCATCGGTCCTGCCTGGGCCGGCCGCAGCGACACCGTGCAGACCGTGCTGCTGGCCATGAACACCGAGCCCAAGGGCCGCGCCATCCTGGCCGACCTGGGCTTTGGCGAACTGCAGGCCATCGGGCCGGACGACCTGCAGCCCGCCGGCCACCTGCTCGTGCAGGCCGGCCTGCTGGAACCGGCCCAGGCCCTGGCTGCCTAGTGCTTCCCCTCCTCCATTCCCTTCCGCCAAGAAAGACGACACGACCATGCGCGCCGAACTGCTGACCTCCGTCCTCTCCGAACTCAACGGCTCCACCGCCGACATCGAGGCCTCCGCCGTCCTCTCCACCGACGGTCTCATGATGGCCTCCATGCTGCCCGCCGGCATGGACGAGGACCGCGTTGGCGCCATGAGCGCCGCCATGCTCTCCCTGGGCGACCGCACCGCCCGCGAACTCGCCCGCGGCGAACTCGAACAGGTGCTCATCAAGGGCGGCAAGGGCTATGTGCTCATGACCTATGCCGGCCCCGACGCCGTGCTCACCGCCCTGTGCAAGCCCAACGCCCGACTGGGCCTGATCTTCCTGGACATCAAGCGCGCCGCCGACGCCATCAGCAAGGTCATCTGATCCATCGCCCGGCCAGGCCGCACCAGCGTCCCGCCCGGCCTTCCTCCCCCCAGTCACCCGCATCTTGGAGATCCACATCATGGGCGACGCCCTGGCGGACACCCTCCCGCCTCCCACCCTGTCCAGCCCCGCGGATGCCGCGGCCTCCCAGCGCGAGGCACTGCTGCACCACTGGGACGGCAGTCAGCGCCGCGTGCAGGTGAGCGCGCATGAGGTCGACTATCCCGACGGCAAGCTCATCGTCTCGCGCACCGACCTCGAGGGCCGCATCACCCACGCCAACCAGGCCTTCGTCGACATGTCGGGCTGGACGCGCGAGGAGCTGATCGGCCAGCCCCACCACATCCTGCGCCACCCGGACATGCCCGCCGCCGCCTTCAAGGACCTGTGGGACACGGTCAGCGCCGGCCGCACCTGGCAGGGCTATGTCAAGAACCTGCGCAAGGATGGCTCGCACTACTGGGTCTTTGCCACCGCCATCCCCAATGTGCGCGGCGGCCAGGTGGTGGGCTACACCTCGGTGCGCCGCAAGCCTTCGCGCGCCAAGGTGCAGGAACACCGCGAGCTCTATGCCCGCCTGCTTGAACAGGAGCGCTCCAGCGAGAGCGCGTCATCATGAGTTTCCAGCTCAGCGTCAGCCCCGACTTCTCGCCCGACCACATCGCTGGCTGGTATGTCTTCAACACCTGGCTGCAGCGCCGCCTGGGCATCCGCATGCACGTGGAACTGCATGACAGCTTTCCCCAGCACCATGCCGCCCTGGCGGCCGGCCAGATCGACCTGGTCTTTGCCAGCCCCAGCTCGGCCAAGGCCCTGGTGCGCGAGCAGGGCTACACCGCCCTGGCCGCACCCATCAACCGGCCCGACGAGGCGGTGATCGCCGTGCTGGACAGTGCCACCAGCCGGCGCATCGAGGACCTTCAGCCCGGCTGCCGCCTGGCCCAGACCAGCGACCCCGACGTGGGCCTGATCGCCCGCATGATGCTGGAGCCCGCCGACCTGCATGCAGGCAACGTGCAGGTGGTGCCCGCAGGCAGCTATGTGCTGGTGGCCAAGCAGCTCATCACGGGCAAGGCCGATGCCGGCATCTTCCTGGCCCGGGCCTTCGACGAACTGGGCGCGGCCGTGAAGCGCCAGCTGCGCCCCCTGGCGCGCAGCGAGATCGGCGTGCTGCGCCACATGCTGCTGGCCGGCCCGCGCCTGGCCGAGCACCACGCCGCCCTGCGCGACCTCATCTGCGCCATGCACCTTCCCGGCAGCGACGGCGCCCGCGCCCTCGAAGCCCTGGGCCTGCCCGGCTTCGAGGACCAGGACGCCGAATCGGTCGAATTCATGATCGACATGGTCCAGACCCTGATGGCCTGACCGCCGCCGCGCCATCCCGCCCGCCGCCCCACCCCAGTCAGCCACATCGCCCGCCACCATGAGCACCGCCCCGAATTCCCCGTCAGGCCAACCCTCTGCCCGGCTCGACACCCGTCCGATGCCGGAACGGCTGCAGCAACTGGGCCGGGAGAAGGCCACCCTCATGGCTGCCCTGCGGGCTGCCTGGGCCCCAGCCGAGAGCG
>JBJOKP010000523.1:0-3082 GCA_046046045.1 Pseudomonadota bacterium
CGCCGCACCGCCTGGCTCACGCCGTGGGCGCTGAACACCAGGGTGGCGCCGGGTGGCACCTCGGCCAGGTCCTCGATGAAGATGGCACCCTTGCCGACCAAGTCGTTCACCACATAGGTGTTGTGCACGATCTCGTGGCGCACATAGATGGGCGCGCCAAAGCGGGCCAGCGCCCGCTCCACGATCTCGATGGCCCGGTCCACGCCGGCGCAGAAACCGCGCGGCTGCGCCAGCAGGACCTCGCCGCGCGCCTCGGCCACCGGCCCGACCTCCTGCGACAGCGCCATCACAGCACCCCGATGAGCTGGACTTCGAAACTCACCGGCTGGCCGGCCAGCGGATGGTTGAAGTCGAACACCGCCCAGTCCTCGGCGCTGGGGCCGAGTTCGCGCAGCACGCCGGCAAAGCTGCCACGCCCGTCGGGCGTGGGGAACTGCACCACATCGCCCACGTGATAGGACTCGTGCGGATCGCCATGTTCGCGCAGCAGGGCCAGCTTCACGCGCTGCACCAGCTCGGGGTTGCGCTCGCCGAAAGCCTCGCCCGGGGCCAACTCGAAACGGGTGTGAGTACCCTCCTCCAGGCCCAGCAAGCGGGCCTCGATGGCCGGCGCCAGCTCGCCGCAGCCCAGGGACAGCGTGGCCGGCTTCTCGGCAAAGGTATCCACGATGGCCGCACCATCCGGACCCGAAAGGCGGTAATGCAGGGTCAGAAAGGAGCTGGGCTGGACCTGGGGCACGTCGATATCCTGTTGTCGCTAGACTGCCGCGATTTTAGGGGGCCCGTCCAGATGAAAGACCTGCCTGCCGCCCTGCGACCTCGCGAGAAGCTGCTGGCCCTGGGGCCGGCCGCCCTGGCCGATGCCGAGCTGCTGGCCCTGCTGCTGCGCACCGGCTACCAGGGCACGGGGGTGCTCAGCATGGCCCAGCAGCTGCTGGACCACCTGGGCGGCATCGGCGGCCTGCTGCGTGCCGATGCCAGCCGGCTGGCCACCGTCAAGGGCCTCGGCGGCCCGGCCAAGCGCGCCGAACTGCTGGCCGTCTTCGAACTGGCGCGCCGCGCCATCGCCGTGCAGCTGGCCGAACGCCCCCTGTTCGAAAGCCCCGAGGCGGTGCGCGACTACCTGCGCCTGCAGCTCGCAGGGCTGGACCGGGAGGTCTTCGGCCTGATGTTCCTCGACGCCCAGCAGCGCCTGCTGGCCTTCGAGATCCTGTTTCAGGGCACGCTGGCGCAGACCTCGGTCTACCCGCGTGAAGTGGTCAAGCGCGCCCTGGCGCTGAACGCCGCGGCGGTGGTGCTGGCCCACAACCATCCCTCGGGCGTGGCCGAACCCTCGCGGGCCGACGAATACCTCACCCAGCAGCTGCGCAGCGCCCTGGCCCTGGTGGACGTGCGGGTGTTGGATCACATGGTGGTGGGCGGGCGCGACATCGTCTCCTTTGCCGAGCGGGGCCTGCTGTGAGCGCGGACCGCCCGTCCCCCGCCGGCTTCCAGTCCAAGGACCTGGCCGAACTGCGCAAGCTCTGGCGCCGCCACCAGCAGGAACGTGAACGCCAGGCCCGCCTGGCCCGGGAACGGGCCGCCGCAGAAGCGGCCGAGCGGCGCGAGGTGCATGGCCAGGAGCTGACCCTGCTGCGCGAGGCCTTGCGCGGCGTGGTGCCACTGGCGCCGATCACCCGCGCCGACACCGGCCGCAGCCTGCCGGAGCCCGAGCCGCGTCAGCGCCAGCTGGACGAGGCCCGGGTGCTGCAGGACGCGATCTCGGACGACTTCGATCCGCTCACCCTGCTGGAGACCGATGACGAGCTGTCCTGGCGGCGTGACGGCATCGGCATGGACGTGATGGCCAAGCTGCGCCGCGGCACCTGGGTGGTGCAGGGCCAGGTCGACCTGCACGGTCTGACCCGCGACGCCGCACGGGGCACCCTGGCCCAGTTCCTGGCGCGGGCCGGCAAGCAGGGCTGGCGCTGCGTGCGCGTGGTGCATGGCAAGGGTCTGGGCTCACCCGGGCGCCAGCCGGTGCTCAAGGGCAAGGTGCGCCACTGGCTGGTGCAGCGCGACGAGGTGCTGGCCTTCACCCAGGCGCGCGGCCCGGACGGTGGGGCTGGTGCCCTCATCGTCCTGCTGGATTCCTATCGCCGCGCCGCGCCGCGCCCGCCGCGGCCGGGTACGGCCCGCCCCGCGGCGGACTGAGGGTCACGGGTCCGGCCGCACGTCAGGCCGCACGCCAGGCATCAAGCCCGGCCGCACACCCGGCTCCACACGCAGCCAGCCGCCGTTCAGCGGTTTCGCATCCAGTCGGCCGTGCCGTAGAAGCTGCCGAGCAGGCGCTCCAGCAGGGGGGCGGGCACCTCGCATTCGTGCATGGCCTGGCCCATGCACGCCACCCACTGGTCACGTTCCTGGATGCCGATGGCAAACGGGAAGTGGCGCATGCGCAGGCGCGGGTGGCCAAAACGCTCGATGTAGTGATTCGGGCCGCCCAGCCAGCCGCAGAGGAACCAGAACAGCTTCTGGCGCGCACCGTCCAGCGTCGAGCCATGGACGGCGCGCAGCTCGGCGTATTTGGGCTCGAGGTCCATCAGGTCGTAGAAACGCTCGACCAGGGCATGCACGCCAGGCTCGCCGCCCAGCATCTCGTAGGGCGTCGGACCGCTGGCGACTGGTTCGGTCGCGGCGTCGGAGGAGGAGGAAGAACTCAAGGCGACGTCATCCGGAACAGGATGGCAGGAAAGGGGGCAGGAAGATGGGAGGAGGCGCAGCCGCCGACCGGCGGCCCGCCACGCTCATCCGGCGCTGCCCAGGGTCTCGTCCAGCTTGTGGGCAAGGTTGACCAGGGACAGGGCCGCCGCGCTGCCCGGATAGGTGGACAGCAGCAGCTGGCGGCGCTGCACCGCCTCGCGCACGGCATTGTCCAGGCTGATCTCGCCCATCATGCGCAGCTGCGGGTGCTGGCCATCGGGCAGGGCGACGAAGCGGTCGAGCACCAGCTGCAGCTGCTGGGCCACGCCGCGGCCCTCGCCAGGCTTGCGGGTCTGGTTCACCACCAGCAGCAGGCGGGCGCGCTGCTGCTGGGTAGCCA
>JBJOKP010000524.1:0-3081 GCA_046046045.1 Pseudomonadota bacterium
TCCGCAGCCTGGGCGGCCAGGTGCTGGCTCTGGGCCTGGGGCCGTGGGAGACCTTCTGGGTGCTGTTCTACGGCTTCGCCACCTACCTGAACGCCGGCTTCATGCGCGAGCAGATCTGCAAGTACGTCTGCCCCTACGCGCGCTTCCAGAGCGCCATGCTGGACAAGGACACGCTCATCATCACCTACGACGCCGAACGCGGCGAGCCGCGCGGTTCGCGCAGCAAGCAGGCCGACCCGACCGCCCTGGGCCTGGGTGCGTGCGTGGACTGCAGCCTGTGCGTGCAGGTCTGCCCCACCGGCATCGACATCAGGAAGGGCCTGCAGTACGAATGCATCGGCTGCGCCGCCTGCGTGGACGTGTGCGACGCCACCATGGACAAGATGGGCTATGCCCGCGGCCTGGTGCGCTACGACACCCAGAACGGCCTGGCCCAGCACCTCACGCGCGGCGAGCGGCTGCGCCGCATCTTCCGCCCGCGCGTGCTGGTCTACACGGCGGTGCTGATCGCCATCGTCGGCACCCTGGCCACCAGCATCGCGCTGCGCCCGCCCTTCAAGGTGGACGTGGTGCGCGACCGCGCCGCCCTGGCCCGCCAGGTCGACGACGGCCAGATCGAGAACGTCTACCGCCTGCAGATCATGAACGCCACCGAGCAGGTGCAGCACTACCGCGTCACGGCCGACGGCCTGCCCGGCCTGGCCCTGCGCGACCCGGTTGACGTCGAAGTGCTGCCCACCGAGGCGCGCTGGATCTCGCTGGCCCTGCGTCTGCCGCCCGAGGCCGCCGCACAGGCCAGGGCGGGCGCACACGAGATCCACTTCAGCATCGAGCGCCCGGCGCGCGGTGATGACGACGCCCGCACGCTGCGGGAGAAATCCACCTTCGTGATCCCGCGCTGAGCGGCCATCACCCGGGCGCGTGCGCGTGGCCGGCAACCGCGCCACACCCACGGGCGATCAGGTCGGCAGGCACAGGCGATCACCCAGATCCTGCAGTTCTCCCGCCAGACTCAGGCTGGCCAGGCAGCGATACAGGGCCTCGTGCGACACCCCGATCTGCTCGGCCAAGGCCTTGCGGCTGCCCGGCAGTTCGAGACAGCCACCCTCCCCCTGGGTCACCAGCAGATGGAGCACACGTTCTCGCACGGTCTTCAGCGCCAGCCGCTCGCTCTGGGCACGCTGGCGCCGGATTTCGCTGGCCAGGGTGCGGATCCAGGCCCAGCGTGTGGGTGCGTGCTGGTCGATCGCCTGACGCAGTGCCGGCAGGGGCAGCGCCAGAACCCGGCTGTCAACACACGCATGGGCATCGCAGTGATAGGCCGGGCTGCACAAGCTGGCCTCGGCCAGGAAGCCCTGGCTGGCGCGCTGCAGGACGAGCCGCCGACCGGCACGGTCACAACGCGCCATGGCCACCTCGCCCGACACCACGTAATAGATGAAAGCCGGCACCTGGGTCTGCCGGAACAGCAGCTCCCCCGCCGCGAGTTGCCGGCCCTGGCTTTGCGCCCGCAGGGCTGGGTCGAAGTCAGCCAGCGGCGACAGCAGCCACGTCGGATCCGGCGTTGCAGATGTGAAGGGTGCCCGAGTCATATGACAGCGATCATAGGGACATGGATGCCCCAGTCCGTAAGCTGCGCCGCCTGTCTCCCAGCCCTCACCACACATCCGACATGAACCCGACCACCTTGCGCCCCACCCTGACCCGCCCGATGCGGGCGACTGCCGCGCTGGCACTGACCCTGCTGCTGGCCAGCCCGCTCAGCCTGGCCCAGCACGAGCATCATGACCACAGCCGGCACATGAAAGCCCAGGCCGGTGCGGCGACGGCCAGCGAGGCGCGGGGTCATGCCAGCCACGCCCCCGCGCCGGACACGCGCCAGCCCGTGGCCTTTCCCGCCCCGATGAAGGAGCACACCCTGGCCAACATGCGCGACCACCTGCTCGCGCTGGCGCAGATCCAGGAGGCCCTGGGGCGCGGCGCCTACGATGCTGCCGGCCAGATCGCCGAGCAGCGCCTGGGCATGAGCTCGCTGCGCAGCCACGGCGCGCACGAGGTGGCCGGCTTCATGCCCGAGGGCATGCAGGCCGCCGGCACCGCCATGCACCGCAGCGCCAGCCGTTTTGCGGTCGAGGCACAGAACAGCTCGGCCAGTGGTGATGTCAGGCCTGCGCTGGCGGCCCTGGCCACGCTCACCCAGGCCTGCGTGGCCTGCCACGCGGGCTACAGGTTCAAGTAGGCCACCCGGCCAGGCGCGACTGCGATCGGCCACGGCCGCGGCCGCGGCCGCCAGCCACGCCCTGCATGCGACCATCCTGGCGTGATGGACCGCCCTGCAACCAACTCCCGCACGACCTGCGCGCGCTGCCTGCGCCCGCAGCCGACCTGCCTGTGCGCCCTGGTGCACCCCACCGCCCACCTCACCGAGGTGCTGGTGCTGCAGCACCCGCAGGAGCAGCGCCAGGCCAAGAACAGCGTGGCGCTGCTGCGCCTGTCGCTGGCGCGCTGCGAGGTGGTGGTGGGCGAACGTTTTGCGCCCGAAGCACTGCAGGCGCTGCTGCTGCGCCCCGGCCGGGAGCCGCGGCTGCTCTACCCGGACGTTGCGGCCTCGCCCAGGCTCACGCCCGCGTCGGCAGCCGCAGCGATGCCCCTGGCGCCGCTGCGCCTGGTGGTGATCGACGCCACCTGGCGCAAGAGCCTGCGCATGCTGCTCGAGCACCCTGCCCTGGCAGCGCTGCCGCGGCTGGCGCTGGACGCACCGGTGCCGACCCGCTACCGCGCCATCCGCGCGGCGCGCCGGGCCGACCAGGTCTCGACGCTGGAGGCCACCGTGCAGGCCCTGACCATGCTCGAAGGCCCGGCCTTCGACGCCGCACCGCTGCTCGACGCCTTCGGGCGCTTCGTTGCTGGTGTGGCGGCGCGGCAGCGCCCGGCAGCCAGGCTGCCGGAGGCCACCGGCGACTGAAGCCCCGGCGGCGGCCTGGTCAGGGCTGGGCGATGGCCTCGACCTGGATGCGCAGGTCGACATTCATCCTGAAGCCGTAGTCCTTGCCCGCGCCCAGGCCGTAGTCGTCGCGGTTG
>JBJOKP010000525.1:0-3079 GCA_046046045.1 Pseudomonadota bacterium
GTTGATCAGGCGCTGGTCGGCGGTGGTGGGTTCGGTGCTGGGCGCGGTGGCGGCACTGAGCTGGCCATCACCCACCAGAAAGGGCAGGGCCAGGGTGGGCCACTGCTTCTGCCGGCCGGTGACGCAGCCGGCAAAGACGCGCACATCGGTGATGAGGTTGAGCACGGCCCGGCCGGTGGTCTCGATGTTGGTCAGCGTGGTGGAGGGCCGGAAGGGCATGAGCACCAGTTCGCTGGCGCTGGTGTAGCGGATGCCCATGGGCGCCACATGCACCTGGCCCGCGGGCGAGACGGTGGTGATGACGGCTTCGTGGATGAGTTCGGACATGGCGGTGTGAAGAGCGGCGCACAGGCCTCAGCGTTCAGGGTCGGCCTCGGTCCGAGTTCGAGTCCGGGTTGGGGCCGGGGCGTCGCGCGTGCTGCCGGGGGCGCACCAGGCGCCCAGATCCTCGGCGGGCGGTTCCCAGGCGGCGCCCCAGTGCAGCGGCTGGTCCTGCACGTAGCGCTTGCCCAGCTGCCAGGCGATCTGGGCGCGGGCCAGTTCCACGCCCATGTAGAAGGCATGGCCGGCGTCGCCCTCCAGGCCCAGCCGGGGCCAGAGCTCGAAAGGATCGCTCGCCAGGCGCAGGCCGTCGCGGTTGTAGACGTGGATGCCCTCGGCCGCCACCTGCACGCGGAAGTTGGGGTCGCGCACCTGGGCCGCGGTGGCGGCGATCTCGGCCGCGCTGTCGGGCCAGGGGTGTTTGTCATGCACCGTCATCAGCGCACTGCCGTAGCCCTTGGGCAGGCTGCGGTCGCGCTGGGCGGCATGCATGATGCGCCGCGCCCAGTCGGCCTCGCGCACCGCCCGGCGGGCATGGGCGCTGACCTGGGTGGTGAGCAGGGCGGCGGCGGGCAGCTCGGCGGCGATGCCCAGCAGCAGGGCATTCATGCCGCTGGTGTCGGCCTCGGTGAGCTCGGTGACATTGCCCACGCCCAGCATGATGTCCACGGCCGGGTAGCGCTCGCGCAAGCGCTGGTAGCGGCACAGCGAGGCCAGCAGGCCGAAGGGCAGGGGGTCGAGGATGCTGTCGGCCAGGAAGGGCCGGCCGCGCGCCGTCATGGCCTCGATGGCCGCATGGAGCGAGGCCTCGTCCTGCGGCTCGCGCGGGATCAGCACCGGGGTGCTGGCCACCTCGTCGGCGATCCACAGGCTGTCGACGGTGAGGCTGAGCAGGTAGTCGGCACCGGCCCGGCCGCCGCAGCGCAGGTCCTCGGGCGAGAGGCTGTCGACGCTGACCTTGAAACCCGCGGCCTTGAGGGCCTGCACGCTCTCGGCCAGATGCGGGAAGGGCGTGGCCGGCAGGCAGCCCAGGTCGATGACGTCGGCGCCATCGGCGCGCAGCTGGGCGGCGCGGGCCAGGATGGCCTCGACCGTGAGGCGGGGCGCGTCGACGATTTCGGCAAAGATGGCCGTGGTGTACTGGTCCAGCACCGGCGGCCTGCCGCCGCGGCGGAAGTGGCGCGGCAGGTCCTTCAGCTCTTCGGGGCCGCGTTCCACCGGCAGGCCCAGATGGGCCGAGAGCGCCTCCAGATCACCGCGGCAGCGGCCGGGCACGACCAGGCGGTCCGCCGAACGCGGCCGGCCGGCGCCGGCGTCGGCGCGCAGGCGCTCGGGCGGCAGGCGGCGGCGGATCATGTCGGCCGTCATCAGCCCGGCCACCTGCAGGCCCAGCTCGATGACCTCCCAGCTGAAGGGCGGCGATGTGCTGGCGGCGCCGGCCTCGGGCGCACACAGCTCGGCGAGTACCTGGCGCAGCGCCGGCTCGGCCAGGCGGCCGGTGAGGAAGACGAGGTGGGGCGGCGCCGGGGGGGCGGTGCTGTCGGCGGGTGCTGCGGCGCTCCGGGCCGGGGCCGCATGCTCGGCGGCGCTCATGATGGAGAGGACGCCGGCGGGAGATCGGCGGCATCGGGTGCCAGATCGGGCGCCAGATCGGGTGCCAGATCAGGCGCCAAATCAAGTGGCAACTCCGCCTCGGCCGGGGCCAGGCCGGCACCGGGTTTCCAGCTCAGGCCCAGCTCGGCAAGGCGGGCGGCCAGGGCGGCTTCCAGTTCGGCGGCGCTGGCGGCCACGGTGGTGACCTCGAAGCCGCGCAGGCGCTCGACGTTCTCGAACTCGATGCGGCGCGGCCGCAGCGTCACCCAGTCATGCGGGGCGCGGGTGACGACCACCGGTTCGGTGTCGCAGGCGAAGACGATGCTGGGGATGCCCAGCTTGCCGGCCTGGGCGTACATATTGGTGGGCAGGCTGTCCGAGATGCCGTAGGCGCACTTGGCCACGGTGTTGCTCGTGGCCGGGGCGATCACCACCGTGTGATAGCCGTCCTGGTAGAGCGTGCCCACGGGCACGGAGCTGGCCGTCTTGTCGCGGAAGATGCGCAGGCCCTGCTGGGTCTTCAGGGCCTCGAGGCGGCGGCCGTACATGGGCAGCACCTCTTCGGCGGCGCCGGAGAGGAAGAGGTCGCAGTCGGGCAGGCGGGCGGCCAGGGCCAGGCTGGTCTCCAGCTCATGGCCCGAGCCGGTGATGCAGTAGGCGAAGCGGCCGGCGCGGCGACGCGCCTGGGCGCTGGCCGAGGCCGGGTCGGACGGGATGGAGGCGGTGGACACGGACGGGTGCGTGGGGAAGAGGAACGGGCTCGCCGGGACTGAGCAGGATCCAGACCGGCCGCACCCCGACCGGCTGCATCATCGTGGCGCCTGGGCGCCGCGCTGCCTCAGTCGTTGGGATGCGAGAGGGGGATGTGCAGCTTGTGCAGCTTGCGGTACAGCGTGTTGCGGCTGATGTCCAGGGTCTTGGCCACCTGGCTCACGTTCCAGCGCTGCTGCTCCAGCAGCTGCAG
Source organism: Pseudomonadota bacterium (assembly GCA_046046045.1). GTDB lineage: Bacteria > Pseudomonadota > Gammaproteobacteria > Burkholderiales > Burkholderiaceae_C > Sphaerotilus. Next base: position 2,879 of record JBJOKP010000525.1, read on the forward strand.
CAGGGTCTGGCGCTCGTTGGCCAGCATGGGGTTGAGCGGCACGGGCGACTCGTAGGGATAGAGGTCGTCGGCCACCGCCCCGCCCTGGTGGCTGCCATGGCCGCCATGGCCGCCGTAGCCGCCCAGGCTGGACCCCAGGCCGCTGTTCCCCAGGCCATTGCCGAGGTTGCCGCCCAGGCCGTTCCCGTGGCTGTTGCCCAG
>JBJOKP010000526.1:0-3073 GCA_046046045.1 Pseudomonadota bacterium
GCCTGCAGCGCTTCCGCGCCCGGCTGGCGGCGGAGCCCGGCATCCGGCTGCGCGCCGTAGCCACCCAGAGCCTGCGCGAGGCGCGCAATGGCGCCGACATCGCCGCCCAGGCCAGCCTGGCGCTGGGTCATCCGGTGGAGGTGATAGACGGCCAGGAGGAAGCCCGCCTGGCCTGGCTGGGCGTGGCCAGCCTGCAGCCCGGCCACCGCCGCCGCCTGGTGATGGACGTGGGCGGCCGCTCCTCCGAACTGGTGCTGGGCCATGGCGCCCGGCTGGAACGAGCCTTCAGCCTGCCGGTGGGCAGCGTGAGCCTGTCGCGCCGCCACTTTGCCGAAGGCTGCTTCAGCGCCAGCGCTTTCGAGGCCGCCACCGCGGCGGCCCAGGCCGCGGTGGCGCCCACCGCCCTGGCCCTGGGCGCCTGGCCGCGCTGGGAAGAGGCGCTGGGCTCCTCCGGCACGGTGTCTGCCGTCTCCCGTGTGCTCGGCGCCAATGGCATGGCCGGCCCGGACGGCGCCGTGACCCTCGGCGCCCTGGCCTGGTGCCGCCAGCAATGCGAGGCGGCCGGTGAGGCCCAGGCCCTGCACCTGGCCGGCCTGGAGCAGGACCGCCGCCCGGTCATGGGCGGCAGCATCGCCCTGCTCACCGGCCTGTTCCAGGCCCTGGGCCTGGAGGCGGTGCGCCCGGCCCGCGGAGCGCTGCGCAACGGCGTCATCTTCGATCTGGCCCAGCATCCGGCAGCCTGAGCTTTCAGCGGCCGGAAACCTGCCTGGAAAGGCGACAGGCCGGGCAGTCCGCGGACCACCCGGCCTGTCTGGCCGATCCAGCCGCCCGACCATTCCCAGGGGGACGGCCAGCTCGGCGGAGGATCAGCTCATCCTCACTTCACTGTCAGCGAGTAGGCGCCGGCCCCCCCCGTGAAGTAGATGACGCGCAGGTAGGCGGTCAGCGAGGCGCTGGTCGAGGTGTTGCTCAGGGTGATGGTGTCGGCCTTGCCGGCGCCGGCGGTGGAGGTGGCCACGCGGGAACCGGCGGCGTTATACGCATAGAGGTCGTAGTCGGCGGTGGCCGGCGGGGTCATGGTGGCGACCAGGCTCTTGCCGGCCGGGATGACGACCTTGAAGTAGTCGGTGTCGGTGGTGCTGGCCAGGCTGGCGCTTACCTGCACGTTCAGGCTCAGGGCCTGGGCGCTGGCGATGGCATTGTTCGGCTCGACTTCCTTCACCGCCGTCAGTGTCACCGGGGTAGGCGTGGGCGTGGGGGTCGGGGTGGTCACGGCGCCGACAGCCGCATCCACCGCCAGGTTGGCATCGACGATGCCGGTGCCACAGCCGACGCTGCAGGCCACGGCGAGCGGCCGCACGCTGGCCTTGAGACGGGCTTCCAGGTCGTCAGGCGTCAGAGCCGGGTTGCGGGCCAGCATCAGCGCGGCGATGCCGGCCACATGAGGCGTGGCCATCGAAGTGCCCTGGTAGTAGGCATAGCTGTCGGTGCCAGGCTTGCTCGTGCCGGCATTCAGCGTGGACAGGATGCCGTTGGTGGTGCCGGTGGACTGGTCGCCGCCGGGTGCGGACACATCGACCACCGCGCCGTAGTTGCTGTAGTAGGCCCGGGCGCCGCTGCGGCCCACGGCACCCACGGTGATCACGCCACCGCAGTTGGCCGGTGCATGGCCGGAGGCATTGGCATTGGCGTTGCCGGCGGCCACCACCACCACGGCGTTGCGGCTGCGGGCGCTGTTGATGGCAGCCTGGGTGACCGCATCGCAGGCCCCGGAGGCACCCAGCGAGAGGTTGAGCACCCGCGCTGGCGTCGGGTTGGCGGGCACACCCGGCACGCTGCCACCCGAGGCCCAGATGATGGCGTCGGCGATGTCGGACATGTAGCCGCCGCATTTGCCCAGCACCCGCACCGGCAGCACCTTTGCGCCAAAGGCCACGCCTGCCACGCCGGTGCCGTTGCCGGTCACCGCGGCGATGCTGCCGGCCACATGGGTGCCATGCCAGCTGCTGTTGGTGGCCGGGCTGCCCGTGCCGCATTCACCGGCCTTGGCGGCGTCACCGGGGTCGGTGGCATCGGTGTCGCGGCCGCCACCATCATTGGCCACCAGCTTGTCGCCGATGAAGTCGTAACCGGCCTGCAGGTTGGCAGCCAGATCGGCGTGGGGACGGTAGCCGGTGTCGATCACCGCGACGGTGACACCCACGCCGGTGCTCTTGTCCCAGGCCGGCGGCAGATTCATGCCTGCGGTGGGTTCGTGGTATTGCCACTGGGCGCTGTACTGCGGATCGTTGGGCACGAACTGGATGCGGGCGATGCGGTCGGGCACCGCAAATTCCACCTGCGGATCCGCCGCCTTGATCTCGGCGGCCAGCTGCTTCAGGCGGTCCTTCGAGAGCCGGCGGTCGAGCTGCAGGATGTGCGAGCCCGAGCCATTGCGGCGCAGGTGATGCACCCGAGCCCCGGCACGTCCCGCCGCCCGGCTGGCGCTGTCCAGGGTGCGAAGGTCGACGCTGTCGCTCTGCGTGGCGTGGCGATAACGCACCACGAGGCGGTCGGTGTCATCGGCATCGGCGGCACGTTGCACGACCGGGGCCGACATCGGCTGGAAGGCCAATGCTGGGGCGGTGACCACCCCGGCCAGCAGGCTGAACACGGCCCACCCGACCAGGCGACGACCACTCGGAACCGCCGGGCTGGTGGCAGCGGCCACGGTCTGGGTGAAGGTCAGGCCATTGAGAAGCGTGTTCATGATGTTTTCCATTTCGAGGGCTGGGGACGACGGAGGCATCGGCCCGCGCCACGTATGTTTAACTTTCAGACATCTCCGACTTGCACCACCGAGGTGCCTAGTCCGAGGTGTTCCAGTGAGTTGCCGACTGCATGTGGGAAACTATCCCATGTTTTGTGGCTGGAGTCCACATTTTTTTGAACTTGCATCAGTTCCGGCGTGAGTTCCTGTGTCCCACAGACGCATTTCGGACACAAATCGCTTGCCTTTCTGATCCCCCTCGCTTAGGGGGTTCCCATCACACGCCTGGCTGGCCAACGCGGTGCATCGAGGCCTGACCGGACC
>JBJOKP010000527.1:0-3059 GCA_046046045.1 Pseudomonadota bacterium
CGCCAGGATCAATCGGCTGAACAGCCGGCTGGCCCGGCGCATGAGGTCCTCATGGCCAAGGGTCATGGGATCGAACGTCCCCGGATAGACGGCGGTGAGATCTTGGGTGGCGGGAGTCACGGCGAGGCAGGTCGGCGGGTGGATCAGTGGGTGGATCAGAGGGCTCGCGGTCAGTGTAACCAGGGGTTCCCAGGCCGCATGCACAAGACCGGGTCAGCGATCTGCCGCCGCAACATCGAGGCCACAGCCCGCTCGCCCGCGCCCGCGTTAGCGGCAGCAGACTCAGGCCGAGGTCCGCCGCAGCAGGTGATAGTGCACCTGGCCGGCCTGGCCCTGCCTCAGCAGCTCGAATCCCGGCACCTGCAGCGCGGCCGGGTCGAAGGCCCGGTCGGCCTCCAGATAGGCCAGACCCTCGGCCACCAGGCAGCGGGCGGCCGCCACCAGGGCCGTCTCGAACAGGTCGGCACCAAAGGGCGGATCCAGCATCACCAGGTCGAAGTCGCCGGCCGGTGCGTGTTTCATCCAGGCCAGCGCGTCTGCCTGCAGCACCTTCAGCCCCGGGCCCGCCTTCAGGCGCAGGCGGTTGGCGTTCAGCTCAGCCACCAGCTGGCGGTCACTCTCCAGCAGCAGCACCTCGGCCGCGCCACGCGAGGCGGCCTCGAAGCCCAGCGCGCCGCTGCCGGCAAAGGCATCCAGCACGCGCCAGCCGGCCAGATCCTGGCCCAGCCAGTTGAAGAGGGTTTCGCGCACCCGGTCGGGCGTGGGCCGCAGGCCGGGCTTGTCCAGCACACGCAGCTTGCTGCGCTTCCACTGCCCGCCGATGAGGCGCACCTCATGCGGCGCATTGCGTGCGACGGCGGTAACGGCCGGTACGGCCTTGGCGGCTAGGCGGGATGGTGCGAACTTGCTCATGGCGCCAGGCTCCAGTCCACCGGCGCCAGCCCCTGGCCCTGCAGCCAGGTGTTGGCCCGGCTGAAGGGCCGGCTGCCGAGAAACGGCACGGGCGGCCGGCGCGCCGCCAGGGGCGAGGGGTGGTTGGACTCGATGAGCAGATGGCGGCCCCGGCCCAGCTCGCGAATCATGTCGGCCTTGGCCTGGGCATGGCCGCCCCAGAGCATGAAGACTGCCGGCTCGGGCCGGCGCGCAACGGCGGCCACCAGGGCATCGGTGAGCGGTTGCCAGCCCAGGCGGGCATGGCTGGCGGCCTGGTCCTGCGCCACGGTGAGGCAGGTGTTGAGCAGCAGCACGCCCTGGCCGGCCCAGTCCAGCAGGCTGCCGTGGGCGGGCCGGGCCAGGCCCAGGTCACTTGCCAGCTCCGCATGGATGTTGCGCAGGCTGGGGGGGATCTTCACCCCGCGGCGCACCGAAAAGGCCAGGCCCTCGGCCTCGCCCAGGCCGTGATAGGGGTCCTGGCCCAGGATCACCACCCGCACCTGCGCCAGCGGCGTGAGCGCCAGCGCCCGCAGGGGTTGGGGCGGAAACACCACCGCCCCGGCGGCGACCTGGGCGTCCACCGCCGCGCAGAGCGCCGCACCGCCCGGGCTGGCGAGAAAGGCATCGCTCACCTCGCGCCAGCCGGCCGGCACAGTGTGGAAGTGCGTGGCCAGCGGAGCGGTCAGCCGATCGGCATTGGATCCCCTGGAATTCATGGCACCTTGGGGCGCGTCATCGAACAGCCCCGGGTTGTCCGCTGAGCGACCCATCAGGCCAACATCCCGCAAATCTCAGGCAAACAGTTGGGCCAGGGCCGCGCCCGGCTCGGGCTGGCGCATGAAGGCCTCGCCCACCAGGAAGGCATGCACGTTGGCCGCACGCATGGTCAGCACGTCCTCGCGCTTCAGGATGCCGGATTCGGTGACCAGCAGGCGCTCGGCCGGCACGTCCTTGAGCAGGCCCAGCGTGGTGTCCAGCGTCACCTCGAAGGTGCGCAGGTTGCGGTTGTTGATGCCCAGCAGCGGCGTGCGGGTGTGGCGCAGGGCGCGCTGCAACTCCTCGCCGTCATGCACCTCCACCAGCACGGCCAGGCCCAGGGCCTGGGCCTGGGCTTCCAGCTCGTTCATCTGGGCGTCGCTCAGGCAGGCGGCGATGAGCAGCAGGCAGTCCGCGCCCATCACTCGGGCCTCGTCCACCTGGTAGGGGTCGACGATGAAGTCCTTGCGGATCACCGGCAGGCTGCAGGCCGCCCGGGCCTGGCGCAGATAGTCCACATGGCCCTGGAAATAGGGCACGTCGGTCAGCACCGAGAGGCAGGCCGCGCCGCCCTGCTCGTAGCTGCAGGCGATCTCGGCCGGCACGAAGTGTTCGCGCAGCACGCCCTTGCTGGGGCTGGCCTTCTTGATCTCGGCGATCACGCCGGCCTGGCCGGCGGCGATCTTGCTGCGCAGGGCGGCGACGAAGTCGCGCCGGTCGGCCTGGGCGTCACGCGCCAGGCCTTCGGCTTCGTCGCGCAGCGCGGCGCGGCTGCGCTGCTGGAGCGCCGCCGCCACCTCCTGCTGCTTGGTGGCGACGATGCGGTTGAGGATGTCTGAGCTGCTCATGCTGTGTGTTCCGCCTGCACCTCAGCCCGCGGCGATGGCCTGGGTGGCGGCCACGAAGGCCTCCAGCCTGGCCGTGGCCGCGCCGCTGCTCACCACCTGGCGGGCGCGTTCCACGCCATCACCGATGGAGCCGACCACGCCGGCCGCATACAGCGCCGCGCCAGCATTGAGCAGCACCACGTCGCGCACCGGCCCGACCTCGTCGCCCAGGGCGCGGCGTATGCAGGCCAGCGACTCCTCCTTGTTGGCCACCCTGAAGGCGCGCGAGTCGTACACCGGCATGCCGAAGTCGGCTGGATGCACGGTGTATTCGGTGACGCGGCCGTCCTTGAGCTCGCCGATCAGTGTCTCGCCCGAGAGCGAGATCTCGTCCATGCCGTTCATGCCGTGCACCACCAGCACATGGTTCGAGCCCAGGCGCTGCAGCACCCGCACCTGGATGCCAACCAGGTCGGGGTGGAACACGCCCATCACCTGGTTGGGCGCGCCGGCCGGGTTGGTCAGCGGGCCCAGGATGTTGAA
>JBJOKP010000528.1:0-3058 GCA_046046045.1 Pseudomonadota bacterium
CCTCGGCGGCATCGCGGCCGTCATGGCCGCTCCGGCCGTCGGCGATCACCACCTCGGCGGTCCAGAGCTGGTCCACCAGCAGGGCGCGCGGCAGATCGGGCGCGGCCGCCTGGGCGGCCAGCAGGGCCAGGGGGCGGAAGGAGCTGAGCAGCGGCCAGCTCGCCCGGCCGGCCGCCACCTCGGCGCCCCAGAGCCGGCGCACCGCCTCGGCCACCAGGTGGCCGGTGCGTTCGTCCTCGCCCGGGCTGGGCTTGATCTCGAGGTTGAGCGCAAAGCCGTTGCGCAGGCAGAAGCGGGCGATGGCCGCCAGGCTGGCCGGCGGTTCGCCGGCATAGGCGCGGCTGTGCCAGCTGCCGGCATCCAGGCAGGCCAGCGCGCCCCAGGGCTGGTCGGCGGCGCGACCCTGGCCGCTGGTGGTGCGCTCCAGCGTGGCGTCATGCAGCAGAAAGGGCTGGCCGTCGGCCGAGAGCTTGACGTCGCACTCGAAGGCGCGGAAGCCGTAGCGCGCCCCCACCCGGAAGGCCGCCAGCGTGTTTTCCGGCGCCAGCTTGCCGGCGCCCCGGTGGGCCAGCCAGCGCGGCCAGGGCCAGGGCTGGGTCGAGTAGGCGTTGGCGCTGGAGGACATGGGCTGGCAGGGGGGAGGCGGTCGACGCCCGGGGGTGGGAGAGAAAGGGCCGGCAAGGGGTGGCAACGGGCAGGCGTCGAGGCTCAACGCGGCGCCGCGGGGCGCGCCTGCGTCAGACGCGCTGGCCGCTGGCCGGGTCGAACCAGTGGCACTGCCCGGCGCCGGGCTGCAGCCAGACCTCTGCGCCAGGCTCGGGCACGGCCAGCAGGGCATCCACCCGGGCGATCACCTGGGTGCTGCCACTGCCCAGGGTGGCATAGACCAGCTTCTCGGCGCCCAGCATCTCCACCAGGGCGATGCGGGCCGGCCAGGCCACGGCGCCTTCGGGCCGGCTCGTCACCAGGCCCAGATGCTCCGGGCGCAGGCCCAGGGTGAGTTCACCGCCGCGTGCCGGGGCGGCATCCGCCAGGGCCAGGGCCGTGCCATCGGCCAGCAGCACGCCGCCCTCGGCGGCCCTGACTGCCAGCAGGTTCATGGGTGGGGCGCCGATGAAGCTGGCCACGAAGGTGGTGGCTGGCCGGGCATACACCTCGGCCGGCGTGCCGAACTGCTCCATGCGGCCGGCGTTCATCACGATCATGCGCTGGGCCAGGGTCATGGCCTCGACCTGGTCGTGGGTGACGAAGAGCGAGGTCACGCCCAGTTCGGCGTGCAGCTTGCGGATCTCGATGCGGGTCTGGGCGCGCAGCTTGGCGTCCAGGTTGGAGAGCGGCTCGTCGAAGAGAAACACCTGCGGCTGGCGCACGATGGCCCGGCCCATGGCCACGCGCTGGCGCTGGCCGCCCGACAGGGCGCGGGGCTTGCGCTCCAGCAGGGCGCCGAGTTCCAGGATGGCCGCGGCCTTCTCCACCCGGGCGCGGATCTCGTCCTTGCCCAGGCCGGCGATCTTGAGGCCGTAGGCCATGTTGTCGTACACGCTCATGTGCGGGTAGAGCGCGTAGTTCTGGAACACCATGGCGATGTCGCGCTCGGCGGGCTCCAGGTCGTTGACCACCCGGGCGCCGATGCGGATCTGGCCGCCGCTCACCTCCTCCAGCCCGGCCACCATGCGCAGCAGGGTGCTCTTGCCGCAGCCCGAGGGGCCGACGATGACGACGAACTCGCCGTCGGCGATCTGCGCATCCACCCCGTGCAGCACCTGCAGGGCCTTGGGGCCCTGGCCGTAGCGCTTGATGACTTGTTCCAGGGCGATGGCCGCCATGCAGACTCCTGTCGGGTCGGAAGGGTCGACCCCGCGGGCCATTCTGCGGTCGCGGTGCGGCCACCCACCATCGGGCGCAGCCCGAGGGCCACAGCCAGTCAGGCCCGCGGCCAGCGCCCGGGCCTGCGCGCCGCACCCTGGGTCAATGCAGCGCGGCGAGGAACTGCTGCAGCTCGGGCGTCTGCGGCGCGCCGAACAGCTCGGCCGGCGGGCCGCTCTCGTGGATGCGGCCGGCATGCATGAAGACGATGCGGTCGGCCACCTTGCGGGCGAAGCCCATCTCGTGGGTGACCATGAGCAGGGTCATGCCGGCCTGGGCCAGGTCCTCCACCACCTTCAGCACCTCGCCCACCAGCTCGGGGTCAAGGGCCGAGGTGATCTCGTCGCACAGCAGCACGCTGGGCGACATGGCCAGGGCGCGGGCAATGGCCACGCGCTGCTGCTGGCCGCCCGAGAGCTGGTCCGGCCAGGCCTCGAACTTGTCGGCCAGGCCCACGCGGGCCAGCAGTTCGCGCGCCTTGTCGGCCGCCTCGCTGCGGCTGAAGCCCTTGACCAGCGTGGGCGCCAGCATGAGGTTGCGGCCCACACTCAGATGCGGGAAGAGGTTGAAGCTCTGGAAGATCATGCCCACGTGCTGGCGCAGCGCCCGCATGGCCGCCGGGTCGCCATGGCGCAGGGCCTGGCCGTCGACCTGCACGCGGCCCTGCGTTAAGCCTTCCAGGCCGTTGATGCAGCGCAGCAGCGTGCTCTTGCCCGAGCCGCTGCGGCCGATGAGCACCACCACCTCGCCGCGCGCCACCTGCAGGTCAATGCCCTTGAGCACCTCCAGGTCGCCGAAGCGCTTGTGCAGGTCGGCTATCTCGACGATGGGGGCGTTGCTCGAATCGGTGGCAGGCAGGGCGCTCATGGGCGTGTCGAAGGAAGAAAGGGAAGGCGCGGGTGCAGTGGCCGCATCAGGTCAGGTCAGGTCGGCCGGCGCTGCAGCCGCCGCTCCAGCCGCCGGCTGGCCAGCGACAGCGGCCAGCAGAGCGCGAAGTACAGCAGCGCCACGCAGGCATAGACCGTGAAGGGCTTGAAGGTGGCGTTGCTGATCATGGTGCCGGCCTTGGTGAGCTCGATGAAGCCGATCACCGAGGCCAGGGCCGTGCCCTTGATCACCTGCACCGCCATGCCCACCGTGGGCGCCACGGCAATGCGCAGGGCCTGCGGGCCGATGACGTGGCGCAGCGTCT
>JBJOKP010000529.1:0-3054 GCA_046046045.1 Pseudomonadota bacterium
AATTCGCCCGCCAGCGCCTGGACGGCATCAACCCCTATCTGCTGCGCCGCATCACCGCCATCCCGCAGAACTTTCCGGTCACCGAGGCCACCGTGGCCGGCCTGCTGCCCGGGGGCCTGACCCTGGACCGCCTGCTCGGCCAGGGCCGCCTCTTCCTGCTGGACTACGAGATCCTGCAGGGCCTGAGCGCCCGGCTGGGCCGCTTCTGCGTCGCCCCCATGGCCCTGTTCTGGCGCAGCGAGGGCGGCCAGCTCATGCCCCTGGCCATCCAGCTGGGCCAGTCACCGGCCGAGGCGCCGGTCATCTTCACCCCGCGCGACGAGCGCTGGACCTGGCTGCTGGCGCGCAGCTTCGTGCAGTCGGCCGACGGCACCTATCACGAGGTGGTGGCCCACCTCAGCCGCACCCACCTGGTGATGGAGTCGGTCTGGGTGGCGGCGGCGCGCAGCCTGGCGCCCCAGCATCCGCTCTTCCAGCTCATGCAGCCGCACTTCCGCGGCACCATCGAGATCAACCATGCGGCGCGCGGCTCGCTGCTGGCCCCGGGCGGGCCCATCGACGAATCCATCGCCATCGGCGCCGAGGGCTCCATCACCCTGGTGGGCCTGGCCTGGGAGCGCTGGAGCTTTGCCGCCACCGACCCGCTGCTGGACCTGCGCGAGCGCGGCGTCGACGACCCCGAGCTGCTGCCCCACTACCACTACCGCGACGACGCCCTGGCGCTGAACGAGGCCATCCGCCGCTACGTGAGCGAGCTGCTGCGGGTCTTCTACCCCGACGATGCCACCGTGCAGGCCGACACCGAGCTGCAGGCCTGGATGCACGAACTCGCCTCGCGCGAAGGCGCCGGCCTGCGCGGCCTGCCGCTGGACGAGGACGGCCGCCTCAACCGCTTCGACACCCTGGCCGACCTCGTGGCGCGCATCCTCTTCGTCTGCAGCGTGGAACACGCGGCGGTCAACAACGGCCAGTACGACCAGTTCGGCTGGATTCCCAACACCCCCGGGGCCATGTACCTGCCCCCGCCTACCGACAAGCGGCCCTGGAACGAAGCTGGCTTCGTCTACGCCCTGCCCGAGGGCCTGGCCGTGGGCGAGCAGCTCACCCTGGTGCACCTGCTCAGCAAGCGCACCAGCCATCCGCTGGGCACCTACCCGGAGGACTTCTTCGTCGAGGTGCCCGAGGCCCGTGCCGCCTTGGACCGCTACCGCGCCCGGCTGGACGACATCGGCCGCGCCATCCAGGCGCGCAACCAGCAGCTCGCCGTGCCCTACATCTACCTGCAGCCCTGGCGGGTGGCGAACTCGATCTCCATCTAGCCGCGCCCGGCCTGGTGTCCTGGGCGCTTCAGGGCGGGTCGGCCATGGGCGGCACACCCACCCAGTCCGGCGCGTCGCGGCTGTCCGGGAAGGGTTTCGGGATGCCGGTCAGCCGGTAGGACAGCAGCCGCGCCCGGGTCGCCCAGATGCCTGCCAGGCGCAGGTGGTTGAGCGAATGGGCGTCGTCGATGGAGCGCGCCTTCGGGATGGGCAGGCTGGCCGGGTGGTGGCTCAGGTCGAACCAGGTCAGCATGTTCTCGCGGTGTGGGAGCACCTCGGTCAGCGTGATCTCGCCCAGGTCGAGGAAGGGAAACATGGTCTCGTCCCAGGGCACCGAGGAGGCCACCCATTCGGGCTGGATGCGCCCATCCGGCGGCGGCAGGCGCAGCTGGATTTGCAGGCGGTAGCGCAGCGGCGCCGCACCCGGCTGGGCCAGGCGCTGCTGCACCGCCCGCTTGAGGTAGTTGCGGTCCAGCGCCTCGTCGTCGCGCGGGTTCTGCAGCCAGGCGTGGTCATGGTCCCAGCGGTCCGGCGTGCCGCTGTCCGGCCCGGCATGGTCGACCGGCACCAGGCCGTAGCGGGCGTAGCGCAGCACGCCGTCCAGGCCGATGAAGCCGCTGGTCGTCTTGGTGCGGTAGCTCATGTGGTCCGGCGAATCCGGATCACGCCGCACGCTGCCGCCACCGCCCAGCCGGGCCTGCGGATGCTGCGCCAGATAGGGCGCGTAATGTTTGCCCTTGCCCTGGATGGACCGGCGCATGAACTGCACGAAGGTGCGCGCATTCCAGAACAGCGGCATGACGCCGCTGTTCATCAGCAGGTCCAGCGGCGAACGCCCGCGCACGTCGGCGAACTTGACCGAGGCGCTGCGCACCACCAGCTTGGCGTCGTCCTTGAACGAGGCCGCGCCATGCCGCACCCGGCAATCGAACTCCCGCCCGGGCTGGAAGAAGTCATGCGCCGGCAGGGCCGGGTCGGGCTGCAGGCGCAGCCGCCCGCGCAGCGTCAGCCCGTTCTCGTGCGACATGCGCGACTTGGTGAACAGGCTGTTGGCCGCCACCAGCAGCGTGACGCCGCCCGTGACCAGGGCCAGCTGCAGCCGCTGCAGCACGCGCAGCAGGGCCAGGATGAAAGGATGGTCGACCATCGCGACAGGCTCCCGTGCGATGCACCGCGCCCGGGCCGCGGACGACCCACCCGGCACACCGCCACTGTGTGATGAGAAATATCAGATTTGCCGGTTCAGTCTAGCAAGGCGACGGGGTGGCGAGGTGCCGACTCATGGCCCATTTGCTCGCCGCTGCAGGGCTTCATCAGTCCACCCGGGCCGTGTCCTGCGCAGGATGCAGGCCGGTTTTGAGAAGATTCCTGAGAAGATTTTCAGAAATCTTTTCATAGGAGGCTTGCTCCGGAATCAGCGGAGTTTTGAGAAGAATCCTGAGGCGATTCCAGGCCTCGGAGTCCTCCACTCATCCCCCGCGGTCACCCTGCGGGCGGCGCCGCTCGAAGCGTTGCTCGTTCACCTCCCGCCCCCACTGCGCGCCGGGCGCCTGGGCGACGAGGCGAAAGCCGGCGGCCTCGTACAGATGGCGGGCCGCATCCAGCCCTTCGAAGGTGTCCAGCACCGTGCGGCCGTAGCCGCAGGCATCGACGAAGTCCGTCGCCGCCTGCAGCAGTGCCCGCCCGGCGCCCTGGCCGCGCAGGGCATCGGAGACGATGAACCAGCGCAGGTGTG
>JBJOKP010000530.1:0-3046 GCA_046046045.1 Pseudomonadota bacterium
CGCCACGCAGGCCGTCCGCAGTCGGCGGCGTGGATGCAACTGCCGGCCGGCACCTTTCGGCCGCTGGCTGTGCTGCCCATGGTGCTGGCGGCCATATTCATCTGCGGGCCTGCGGCCCGGGCGGCCCCGGCCCTGATCGAGGACAGCCTGGCCCAGCGCCTGGTGGCCTGCACGGTCTGCCACGGCGCCAGCGACCGCCGTGCGGCAGATGCCTATCGCCCGCGCCTGGCTGGCAAGCCGGCGGGTTATCTGCTGCATCAGCTGCTCAACTTCCGGGACGGCCGGCGCCACTACGGCCCCATGGTGGCCCTGGTCGAGGGCCTGCCCGAGCCCTGGCTGCGCGAGATCGCCGACCACTTCGCCACCCTGGACCTGCCCCACCAGCCCCTGCCCGGCAGCGGCGAGCCCCTGCCGGCTGCCCTGGCCGAACGCGGCCGCCGCCTAGCGCTGGAGGGGGATGTGACGCGCCGCATCCCGGCCTGTGCGTCCTGCCACGGGCCCCGCCTCACGGGCGTGCAACCGGCCACGCCCGGCCTGCTGGGCCTGCCGCGCGACTACCTGGTCGGCCAGCTCGGCGCCTGGCGCAGCGGTGAGCGCCAGGCCCTGGCGCCGGACTGCATGGCCGAGGTGGTGCGTGGCCTGAGCGCGGAGGACGTGGCCGCCGTCACCGCCTGGCTGGCCAGCCAGCCGCAACCCCAGCCCTACCGGCCCGAGGCCGGGCTGGACCGCCCGGCCCCGCTGCATTGCGGCAGCGTGGTGAACAGCATCGCCCGGCCGGCGCCGGCCGCCTCGTCCACGGGGGCACGGCCATGACGGCACGGGATCACGCCGCGGCCGCAGGTCTGCCGACACCGCGCACGCCCTCATCCACCGGCCGCCGCATTGCCCTGCTGGGACTGGTTCTGGCTGCCCTGCTTCTGGCCAGCCCCTGGCTGCTGCTGTGGCTGTATCCGGTGGTGGCGCTGGAGATCCCGGGCCAGGCCGCCACCTCGGCCGCCCGGCCCGCCCCTGCCGATGCCGCCCAGCTGGAACGCGGCCGGGTGCTGGCCCTGGCCGGCAATTGCGCCGGCTGCCACACGGCCCGGGGCGGCGCGCCCTATGCCGGCGGACGGCCCATCGACACGCCTTTCGGACGGGTCCATGCCGGCAACCTCACGCCCGACCCCGAGACCGGGCTGGGCCGCTGGAACGCCGACACCTTCTGGCGCGCCCTGCACCATGGCCAGGGCGCGGACGGACGGCGGCTGATCCCGGCCTTTCCCTACACCGAGTTCACCCACATCAGCCGGGCTGATGCCGATGCCCTCCACGCCTGGCTGCAGACCCTGGCGCCGGTGCGGCGTGCGGTCGAGCCGGCCGCGCTGCGCTGGCCTTTCGGCAGCCAGCCGGCCCTGGCGGCCTGGCGGCTGCTGCATTTCCGTCCGGGCGGCGCCGAGGCCGAGGCGGGCCAGAGCGCCGAGTGGCAGCGCGGCGCCTACCTGGTGCGCGGACCCGGCCACTGCGCGGCCTGCCATGCCAGCCGCAATCTGCTGGGCGGCCATGGCGACGACTGGGCCGGTGGCCCCCTGCCCGATGGCAGCGCCTGGATCGCCCCGGCCCTGGACCGGCCCGGCCAGGCTGGCGTGGCCGACTGGCCGGTGGAGGACATCGTCGCCCTGCTGGCCACCGGCGTGGCACCACACGGTCGCGCCAATGGCCCCATGGCCGAGATCGTGGCCCGCAGCACCCAGCATCTGCCGGCCGCCGACCTGCGCGCCATGGCGGTCTACCTGAAGTCCATCCCGGTGCGGCCGCCAGGCTGGGATGACGAACGCTTCCTCGCCGGCAGCGAGCCGGCCCAGCCGGGCGACCCACGCCTGGCCCAGGGGGCCGAGCTCTACAAGACCCATTGCGCCGACTGTCATGGCCGCACCGGCGAGGGTGGCCGCACGGCCGCCGGCGAGCTCGTGGTGCCCTCCCTGGCCGGCAACCGCCTGCTGGACCAGGAGCCCGCCGCCAACCTGGTGCTGAGCGTGACCCGCGGTGGCTTTGGTGCCGTCACCGCGGCCCGGCCGCGGCCCTACGGCATGCCGCCCTACGCCCATCTGCTGGATGACGCCGAACTGGCCGCCCTGCTCACCTGGCTGCGGGTGAGCTGGGGCCACCAGGCCTCGGCCCTCAGCAGTGCCGAGGTCGGCCAGTGGCGCGGCAGCCGCTGAGGCGGCACGGCCGGCACTATCCTTCAGCCACCCCGTCCTAACACCTTTTCCCGACACCCGGCAGCCCCTATGCGCGAGAACACCCTCTTCACCCGCTGGCAGGCCGACCAGGCCGTCTACAACGGCTGGCTGACCATCCCCGACGCCTTTGCCGCCGAGATCATGGCCCAGCAGGGCTGGGACAGCCTGACCATCGACATGCAGCATGGCCTGATCGACTATGCCGCCATGGTGCGCATGCTGCAGGCCATCGCCACCACCGCCACCATGCCGGTGGTGCGCGTGCCCTGGCTGGAGCCGGGCATCGTGCAGAAGACCCTGGATGCCGGCGCCATGGGCCTGATCTGCCCCATGATCAACAGCCGCGAGGAGTGCCAGTGCCTCGTCGCCCTGACTCACTACGCGCCCCAGGGGCAGCGCAGCTTCGGCCCGGTGCGTGCCAACCTCTACGCCGGCAGCGACTACGCCCAGCATGCCAACGACAGGATCGCCATCTTCGCCATGATCGAGACCGCCCAGGCGCTCGACCGGCTGGACGACATCCTCTCGGTCGAAGGCCTGGACGCCATCTACATCGGCCCGTCAGACCTCTCGCTCTCGCTGGGCTGCAGGCCGGTGTTCGACGAGGTCGATCCGCCGGTGGCCCAGGCCATCACCCACATCGCCGAGCGCGCCCGCGCCCATGGCGTGGTCTGCGGCATCCACAACGGCATCAGCGCCGGTGCCCTGAGGCGCCAGGCCCTGGGCTACCGCTTCCTCACCGTGGGCTCCGACCTGCGCTTCCTGGCCGCCGGCTCGCAGCAGCTGCTGGGTGAACTGCGCCGCCAGCCATGAACACATTCCGGCCA
>JBJOKP010000531.1:0-3045 GCA_046046045.1 Pseudomonadota bacterium
TGGCTGGTGGGCGGCGTGCCCTGCGCCATCAACCTCGACAACGTCGGCGCGGTGGGTGCCATCAACATGGAGCGCCTGAACCAGGTGCGCCACATCGTCGAGCGCACGCGCGAGTTCATCAACCAGGTCTACATCCCGGACCTGCTGGCCGTGGCCTCCTTCTACAAGGACTGGCTCTACGGCGGTGGCCTCTCGGGCAAGAGCATGCTGAGCTATGGCGACCTGCCGGCGCGCGCCAACGACCACAGCGGCGCCAGCCTGATGCTGCCGCGCGGCGCCATCATCGATGGCGACCTGAGCAAGATCCACAGCGTGGACATCAAGGACCCCGAGCAGGTGCAGGAGTTCGTGAGCCACAGCTGGTACAAGTACGCCGACGAGACCAAGGGCCTGCACCCCTGGGACGGCGTCACCGAACCCCACTACGCCCTGGGCCCCAACCACAAGGGCACGCGGACGAAGTGGGAGGCCCTGGACGAATCGGCCAAGTACAGCTGGATCAAGGCGCCGCGCTGGCGCGGCCATGCCATGGAGGTGGGACCGCTCTCGCGCATGGTGCTGGGCTATGTGCAGCCCAAGCAGTACCCGTGGATCAAGGAGACCATCGACGGCGTGCTGAAAAAGCTCGACGTGCCGGTGGGCGCACTCTTCAGCACCCTGGGCCGCACCGCGGCGCGCGGCATCGAGGCGGCCTACTGCGCCGATCTGCAGGTGGCCCAGCTCGACCAGCTCATCGCCAACTGCAAGGCCGGCAACACGGCCACCGCCAACGTCGACAAGTGGGAGCCCTCCACCTGGCCCAAGGAGTGCAAGGGTGCCGGCTTCACCGAGGCGCCGCGCGGTGCACTGGGCCACTGGGTGCGCATCAAGGACGGCAAGATCGAGAACTACCAGTGCGTGGTGCCCACCACCTGGAACGGCAGCCCGCGCGACCACAAGGGCCAGATCGGCGCCTTCGAGGCCAGCCTCATGAACACCCCGCTGGTGAAGGCCGACCAGCCGCTCGAGATCCTGCGCACCCTGCACAGCTTCGACCCCTGCCTGGCCTGCTCCACCCACGTGATGAGCAAGGACGGCGAAGAACTCACCCAGGTCACGGTGCGCTGAAGCCCATGCCCCGCACCCTGGTTGAACGGAGACACACCATGACGACGACTCGATCCCTGGGCCGCGCTGCCGCGCTGGGCGCCGCACTCGCCACCGGCCTGCTGGCCAGCGGCGCCGCCCTGGCCCACCCGGGCCACGACAGCACCGGCCTCATGGCCACGCTGGCCCATGCCCTGTTCGGCTGGCACGACCTGCTGGGTGTGCTGGTGATGACCGCGCTGGTGGCCGGCGCCGGCATTGGCCTGCTGCGCGCCATGCGGTCCGACGCACGCGCGGACAGACAGCCGGGCCAGAAGCCGGCCGATCACCCCGCCGCATCGCGCGACTGAACCCCGCGGAGGCCCACCACCATGTCCCCTGCAGGCAGCAGCAGCCCCCAGGGCGCCTCGCTGGCCGACGTCACCGGCATCGACGATGCCGCCGTCGCCCAGGCGCCGCGCGTCGGCTCGGTCTACGTCTACCAGGCGCCGGTGCGCCTGTGGCACTGGGTCAACGCCCTCTCCATCCTGGTCCTGGCCGTGACGGGCTACTTCATCGGCAGCCCGCTGCCGGCCATGCCCGGCGAGGCCTCGGACCACTTCGTGATGGGCTACATCCGCTTTGCCCACTTCGCCGCCGGTTATGTGCTGGCCATCGGCCTGCTCGGCCGCGTGTACTGGGCCTTCGTCGGCAACCACCATGCGCGCGAGCTCTTCTACCTGCCGCTCACGCGCGCGGCCTACTGGCGCGAGGTCATCGCCATGGCGGCCTGGTACGCCTTCGTGCGCCCGCGCCCCAACCAGTACGTGGGCCACAACCCGCTGGCCCGGCTCGCCATGTTCTTCGGCGTCTTCCTGCTCTCGGTCTTCATGATCTGCACCGGCTTCGCCCTCTACGGCGAAGGTGCCCAGGCCGGCAGCTGGTCCCACACCCTGTTCAGCAGCTGGGTCATCCCGCTCATGGGCCAGAGCCAGGACGTGCACACCTGGCACCACCTGGGCATGTGGGGCTTGGTGGTCTTCGTCATCACCCATGTCTACAGCGCCATCCGCGAAGAGATCATGGGCCGCCAGAGCATGGTCTCCACCATGATCTCCGGCTACAGGACGTTCAAGGATTGATCCTGTGAACAGCGCCGGTCCCATGCGCAGAGCCCGACCGCCGGTCGCCCCGCCGGGCGTGCGCCTGCGCCGGCCGGTGCACCCGGGCTGCTTCCTCGACCGGCACTACCTGCGTCCGCTGGCGCTGAGCCAGAGCGAGGCGGCGCGCCGCCTGGGCGTGTCGCGCCGCCGCCTGCACGAGCTGGTGCACGGCGCGCGCCGCATGTCGCCCGACACGGCGCTGCGCTGCGCCGAGCTCTTCGGTCTGGCCGCCTCGCACTGGCTGGCCCTGCAGTCCGACTGGGACAACTGGCAGGCCTGGCAGGACATGCAGGCCCGGCCGACAGGCCCATCTCGTCACGGCCGGCTGCCGCAGCCCCTGACCCTGGCCGACGCCCGCTGATCGGGCGCCGCGCTCCCCCGATCCTTCACACGCACCCCATCATGACGTCCCGCTCGCCCGAACCGACCTGTCACCCCGGGGGTGACAGCCGCGCGCCCCATGTCGTCGTGCTGGGCATCGGCAACGTGCTCTGGGCCGACGAGGGCTTCGGCGTGCGCTGCGTCGAGGCCCTGCAGCAGGGCTGGGCCTTCCCGCCCGAGGTGGAGCTGGTCGATGGCGGCACGCAGGGCCTCTACCTGCTGCCGCTGGTGCAGTCGGCCACCCACCTGCTCATCCTCGACGCGGTGGACTGGCAGCTCGCGCCCGGCGAGCTGGTGCAGGTCGAGGGCGAGGACGTGCCGCGCTTCCTCGGCGCCCGCAAGATGAGCCTGCACCAGACCGGCTTCCAGGAGGTGCTGATGCTGGCCCAGCTCACCGGCGACTGGCCGCGCGAGGTGCTGCTGGTGGGCTGCCAGC
>JBJOKP010000532.1:0-3043 GCA_046046045.1 Pseudomonadota bacterium
AGGTGATCGACCGCCTCTTCGTGCTGGCCGATGCCGTCTTCGCCCGCCACCAGCAGCGCCTGCAGGCCGAGGCCGCGGCCGCCCGCAACGACCTGCTGGCCCTGGCCGGCGGCCTGCTGGCCCTGGGCGGCCTGGCCGGCTGGCTGATGTGGCATGTGACGCGCAGCACCACCCGCTCGCTCAACCAGGCGGTGCAGATCGCCCGCGCCGTGGCCGAGGGTCGGCTGGGGGATGCGGCCGACCACCGGGGGGCGACCAGGGCGGGCGCTGGCGCCGCAGCCAACGACCACAGCGAGGTCACCCAGCTCATGGTGGCGCTGGACGACATGGCCACCCGCCTGACCGAGGTGGTCAGCGGCGTGCGCCGCAGCGCCGACGGCGTGGCCCAGGCCAGCCGCGAGATCGCCCAGGGCAACATGGACCTCTCCAACCGCACCGAGCAGCAAGCCGCGGCGCTGGAACAGACCGCCGCGACGATGGACGAACTCGGTTCCACCGTGCGCCACAACGCCGAAAACGCCGGCCAGGCCGCCCAGCTGGCCCAGGGTGCGCGCGAGGTGGCCCAGCGCGGCAGCACGGCCGTGCACGAGGTGATCACCACCATGAAGGCCATTGCCGACTCGGCCCGCCAGATCGAGCGCATCAACGGCACCATCGACGGTATCGCCTTCCAGACCAACATCCTGGCGCTGAACGCCTCGGTAGAGGCCGCCCGGGCGGGCGAGCAGGGTCGAGGCTTTGCCGTGGTGGCCGGCGAGGTGCGCCACCTGGCCCAGCGCGCCGCCGAGGCGGCCCGCGAGATCAAGCAGCTCATCGCCACCAGCCAGGAGAGCGTGGACCAGGGCAGCCGCCAGGTTGACGAGGCTGGCGCCACCATGACCGAGGTGGTGCAGGCCATCCACCATGTCAGCGACATCGTGGAGGAGATCAGCCAGGCCAGCCGCGAGCAGAGCACCGGCGTGCAGCAGGTCGGCCAGGCCGTCACCCAGATGGACCAGACCACGCAGCAGAACGCCGCCCTGGTCGAAGAGGGGGCCGCCGCCGCCGGCAGCCTGGAAAGCCAGGCCCGCCAGCTTGCCGAGATGGTCTCGGTCTTCGACCTGGCCCGTCACGGCGTGGCGGGCTAAACCCCACCACGCGTAGGCGGGCTTGGTCCGGCGCGCCGGACCGTTCCGGCGTGACAGCCCCGGCTGCGGCGGGCACCTACCATGGCGCCCATCATGAGTGATGTCTCCCTCGCCACCCCGTCCGCCGAGGCCGCCGCGCCCGCCTCGGCCAGCCTGCCGCGCTACCCCTTTGCCGCCGCGCCCGAGCCGGGCCGGCGCCTGGAGGTGGCGCCGGGCGTGTGGTGGCTGCGCCTGCCCCTGCCCTTCAAGCTGGACCACATCAACGTCTGGGCCATCGAGGACGCGACCGACGCGAACGGAGCGACCGAAGGTGCCGGCGGCTGGGCCCTGGTCGACACGGGGGTGCGCAACGACGCCACCCTGCAGCTCTGGCGCGGGCTGATCGAGGCCGCGCCCGGCCATCGCCTCTCGCGCATCTTCTGCACCCACATGCACCCCGACCATGTGGGCATGGCCGGCTGGCTGGCCCACAAGTTCGGCGTGCGGCTGTGGATGAGCCGGCTCGAATACCTCAACTGCCGCGTGCTGGTAGGGGACACCGGCCGGGAGGCGCCGCGCGAGGCCGTCGAGTTCTACCGCCGCGCCGGCTGGAGCGAGGCCGCCATCGAGGCCTACCGGGTGCGCTTCGGCAACTTCGGCAACCTCATCCACGCCCTGCCCGATGCCTACCGCCGCCTGGTGGATGGCGAGTCCATCCGCATCGGCCGGCATGACTGGCGCGTCATCATGGGCACCGGCCATTCGCCCGAACATGCCTGCCTCCACTGCGGCGAACTCAAGCTGCTGATCTCGGGCGACCAGGTGCTGCCGCGCATCTCGTCCAACGTCTCGGTCTACCCGCAGGAGCCCGATGCCGACCCCATGAGCGGCTGGCTGGCCTCGCTCGACCGCCTGGCCCGCGAGGTGCCCGACGACGTGCTGGTGCTGCCCGCCCACGGCGAGGCTTTCCATGGCCTGCACGCCCGCCTGCAGGCGCTGGCCGCGGGCCAGCAGCAGGCCCTGGCCCGCCTGCGCGAGACGCTGCGCCAGGCCGGCCGCTGCCGCGTGGTGGATGTCTTCACCGCGCTCTTCCACCGCCCCATCGGCGAGAAGGACGTCGCCCTGCTGGGCATGGCCACCGGCGAAGGCCTGGCCTGCCTGCATTACCTGATGGGGCGAGGCGAGGTGCTTCGCGAGGCGGACGAGCAGGGCATGTATGTGTATCGTCTGAGTGGGGCCTGAGTGAGGTCTGAGCGGGGTCTGAGCGAGGCCTGAGGGCTGCGCCTGCGGCCAGACGCTGGCTGGAGCCTGCCCGGGCTCAGCTCGTCAGATAAGGCTGCAGCTGGGCTGGCCACTGCGCCTCGAAGGGATTCAGCACCGTGACGCCACCCCAGGTGAAGCCGTCCTGCAGGTCCTCGCTCAGCAGCAGGCGGCAGCTGGCGGCGGCGGCCACGGCCAGCACCACCGCGTCCCAGGTGGAGAGGCCATGGTCGACCGCCAGATCCTGGGCGGACAACATGGCGGCGAGATGGGTGTCTGCGCAGGCATAGGCATCCACCCAGCTCAGCACCGCCGCGCGCGCCTGCGTGGGCTCGCGCCCGGCCTTGCGGGTCAGCACGTTGTAGAGCTCACCCAGCACCTGCACTGGCAGCAGCACATCGGCAGGGTCCAGGGCCGCAATCAGTTCGCGCGCCCGAGCGCAGCGCCGGTGGTCGCCATGCCCTTCGGCATAGACGAGCACATTGGTGTCCAGGGCGACCGTCACGGCGCAGCCCTCATGGCCAGGTGGCCAGACACGCCGCGCTTGGCTTCACTCATACAACTCGTCGCGTGACCAATCCCGGCTCACGCCGGAAGGCGCCTGCCGGGCCAGCCGTTCGAGCAGGCCGGCCTTGGCGGCCTGCCTGCGCTGCAAAGGCCTCAGGTCGATGGGCGCC
>JBJOKP010000533.1:0-3039 GCA_046046045.1 Pseudomonadota bacterium
GGCCGCCGCGGCGTGAACGAGCTGCACGTGGAGGCCGGCGTCACCCTCAATGGCAGCCTGGCCCGGGCCGGCCTGGTGGACGAATGGCTGGTCTACCTGGCCCCCATGCTGCTGGGCGCCGGCCGCGCCATGGCCGAGCTGGGTGAACTGGCCGGGCTGGACGCGGCGCCGCGCTGGCAGTTTCTCGACCACACGCCGATCGGGCCCGACCTGCGCCTGCGCCTGCGCGATCCCGCGGCGGCCGAGGCCCTGCTGCCGCGCTGACGCGGGCACGAGGCCGGGATCGCTCCGCCCAACATGTCGCCACGCCCGGGTCAAGCCCAGGGCAGGCGGGAACCCCCGCCTACAATGACATGATGCCTATTGCACCCATTCCTGAGCTGGTGGCCGAACTGGCCGCAGGCCGCATGGTCATCCTCGTCGACGAGGAAGACCGCGAGAACGAAGGTGACCTGGTCCTGGCGGCCGATCTGGTCACGCCCGAGGCCATCAACTTCATGGCCCGCTTTGCCCGCGGCCTGATCTGCCTGACGCTCACCCGCGAACGTTGCGACTACCTGGGCCTGCCCCCCATGGCGCCGCGCAATGGCACCAAGCACGGCACGGCCTTCACGGTCTCCATCGAGGCCGCCACCGGCGTCACCACCGGCATCTCGGCGGCCGACCGGGCCCGCACCGTGCAGGTGGCGGTAGACCGCCAGACCCGCCCCAGCGACCTGGTGCAGCCTGGCCATGTCTTCCCCCTGCAGGCCCAGGATGGCGGCGTGCTCATGCGCGCCGGCCACACCGAGGCCGGCTGCGACCTGGCCCGCATGGCCGGCCTCATGCCCGCGGCCGTGATCTGCGAGATCATGAACGAGGACGGCACCATGGCCCGCCTGCCCGAGCTGCAGGTCTTCGCCCAGCAGCACGGCCTGAAGATAGGCACCATCGCCGACCTCATCACCTACCGCAGCCGCAACGAGAGCCTGATCGAGCGCCTGGGCCGGCGCCGCATCGAGACGGCCCAGGGCGGCTTCGACTGCACCGTCTACCGCGACCGCACCGGCCAGATCCACCTGGCCCTGAGCGTCGGCCAGTGGACCCCGGCCGACGAGGTGCTGGTGCGGGTGCACGAGCCGCTGTCGGTGCTTGACCTGCTCGATGCCGGCGGCGACCAGCATTCCTGGCCCCTGCCCGCCGCGCTGCAGCAGCTGCAGGCCAGCGGCCGCGGCGTGGCCGTGCTGCTCAACTGCCAGCGCGAGGCCGATGCCCTGGTGGCCGAACTGCTGCCCGAACGTGGCGCCGTACCCGCCGCCGCCATGGACCTGCGCACCTATGGCGTGGGGGCACAGATCCTGCTGGAACAGGGTGTGCACCGCATGAGCCTGCTGGGCAGCCCGCGCCGCATGCCCAGCATGACCGGCTTCAACCTCGAGGTCACCGGCTTCCGCCGCTACCAGCCCTGAACCCGGGCCCGGTGCGTCTGCACTGCCCTGCCTTCCTGACATCCATCCACCATGCAAGCAGCCGACAAGGGCCACGGCCCCGAGCTTGACGGCACCGACCTGCACATCGCCATCGTGCAGGCGCGCTTCAACGCCCACATCACCGACCGCATGACCGAGGCCTGCCAGCGCGAGCTGGAAGCCCTGGGCGTGCATCCACGCCATCTGCGCGTCATCACCGTGCCCGGCGCGCTGGAAGTGCCGCTGGCGCTCGAGGCCCTGGCCGAGCAGGACGAATACGACGCCCTGGTGGCCATAGGCTGCGTGATCCGCGGCGAGACCTACCACTTCGAACTGGTCTGCAACGAGAGCGGCGCGGGTGTCACCCGCGTGGCCCTGGACCACCATGTGCCCATCGCCAACGCCATCCTCACGGTGGAGAACGAGGCCCAGGCCCTCGCCCGCATCGAGGAGAAGGCCCGCGACGCCGCCCGCGTGGCGGTCGAGATGGCCGGCCTCATGGAAGACCTGAGCTGAGCGACGAGCCCCCACCCCGATGACCACTCCCTCCCCTGCCCCTGGCGGCAAACCGGCCCGCAGCGGCCCACGCCCCAAGTCGGCCCGTCGCATCGCCCGCGAGCTGGCCGTCCAAGGCCTCTACGAATGGCAGATCGGCAAGGCCGACAGTGCCGCCATCGACGCCCACCTGCGCGAGCAGGAAAGTTTTGCCCAGGCCGATGCCGCCCACCTCGACGCCCTGCTGCAGGGCTGCATCAGCCAGGCGGCCGAGCTGGACGCGCTGCTGAGCCCGCACATGGACCGCCGGCCGGTCGAGCTGTCCCCGGTCGAACACGCCGTGCTCTGGGTCGGCACCTACGAGCTGGCCCACTGCGTGGACGTGCCCTACAAGGTCGCCATCAACGAATCGGTCGAGCTGGCCAAGAGTTTTGGCGGCACCGACGGCCACAAATACGTCAACGGCGTGCTCGACAAGCTCGCGCCCAAGCTGCGCGCGGCCGAGGTGGCCGCCCAGCCGCGCGGCGGGCGGCGCTGACATCCGCCTGGCAGGACGCCCCGCATGATCCGCCTGGCCCGCCGTGTCGACGCCATCGAGCCGTTCTGGGTCATGGAATGCGCCAAGATGGCCGAGGAGATCGCGCGCAGCCCGGCCTGTGACCCGGCCCGCGGCGGCGAGGCCATGCTCTACCTCAACATCGGCGAGCCCGACTACGGCGCCCCCGCCGCCGTGGCCGAGGCGGCCCGGCACTGCATCGCCGCCCGGCGCACCCGCTACACCCAGGCCGCCGGCCTGCCGGCCCTGCGCCAGGCCCTGTCCGACTGGTACCTGAGTCGCCAGGGCCTGCAGATCGACCCGCGCCGCATCGTCATCACGGCCGGCGCCTCGGCGGCGCTGCAGCTGCTCTGCACCGCCCTCTTCGAGGCCGGTGACGAGGTGCTGATGCCCGACCCCAGCTACCCCTGCAATCGCCACTTCGTGACGGCCGCAGGCGGCCAGGCCAGGCTGCTGCCCTGCGGCCCGGCGCAGCGCTTCCAGCTCGATGCCCAGGCGGTGCGGCAGGCCTGGACCCCGGCCACCCGGGCCGTGCTGCTG
>JBJOKP010000534.1:0-3039 GCA_046046045.1 Pseudomonadota bacterium
CGGCGAGATCGCGCTGGCCATCGAGATGGGGGCGGACGCGGTGGACATCGGCAAGACGATCCATCCGCATCCGACGCTGGGCGAGAGCATCGGCATGGCGGCGGAAGTCGCGCACGGCTCCTGCACGGACCTGCCGCCGGGCAAGAAGTAATCTCCTTCCCGCCGCGTCCGCGCAAGCGGGCGCCCACGCAACAGGGCCCGACCGGTGCAGACCGGCCGGGCCTTGTTCATGACGCGATCCTGCCGCCCCGGTCCTGCCAGAATGTGCCAGCCACTCCCGGCTTGACCGTTCCCCCTGAGGAGACCCTTCCGATGAACCGCTCCCGCCTGCTCTCCAGGTCCGTCCTGCTTGCCGCCACGGCCACGGTGGCGCTGCTGTCCGGCTGCTCGAACCTGATGCCCGCGCGCAAGGCCGTGGCCGCGGCTCAGCCCGAGTTCGTCCTCGCCAGCCGCGACATCGCCGAAGGCGGCACCATCGACCACAAGTTCGTCCTCAACGGCTTCGGCTGCAAGGGCGAGAACGTCTCGCCGATGCTGGTGTGGATCAACCCGCCGGCCGGCACCAAGTCGTACGCGATCCAGGTCCACGATCCCGATGCGCCCACCGGCAGCGGCTTCTGGCACTGGGGCGTCTACAACATCCCGGCCTCGGTGACCTCGCTGGCGCAGGGCGCGGGCAACTCGGCGGCGAAGCTGCCGGCCGGTGCGAACGGCGGCCACAGCGACTTCCACGACACCGGCGCCACCGGCGGCAACGGCAACTGGGGCGGCCCGTGCCCGCCCGTCGGCGACAAGCCGCACCGCTACATCTTCACCGTCTACGCGCTCGCCGTGCCCGACCTGTACGCCGCCGCCGGCATCCCGAAGACCGGCTCGGCCGCGCTGCACGGCTTCGTGCTGAACAAGGGCCTGGGCGACAAGATGCTCGGCAAGGCGTCGTTCACCGCCACCTACGGCCGCTGACGCGATCGGCCGGGGGCGCCCGCGTCGGGCCTCAGACGCAGGCGGCCTCCGGCACGCGGGCCAGCGACACCCGGTTGCGGCCCGCCCGCTTGGCGTCGTAGAGCGCCACGTCGGCGCGGCGCATCAGCGTCTCCAGGTCCTCGCCGCGTCCGCGCAGCGCCGCGCCGATGGAGGCGCTGACGGTCAGCGGCCGGCCCGACGGGATCTCCAGGTGCGCGCCGATCGGCATGCCGACCAGCGCCAGGCGCACCCGCTCCGCGGTGCGGGCCAGCTCCAGCTCGTCGCGCACCGCGACGACGCAGGCGAACTCCTCGCCGCCGTAGCGCGCCACCACGTCCTGCGGGCCGAGCGCGGCCCGGATGCGCTGCGCCGACGTGACCAGCACCTCGTCGCCCACCGGGTGGCCGAGCGTGTCGTTGACCCGCTTGAAATGGTCCAGGTCCACCAGCAGGAACCCGAATCCGAGGCCGACCGGGGTGCCCGGATGGTCGTGGTGGTGCATCTCCACCCGGATGCGCTCGATCAGCGCGCGGCGGTTGAGGCATTCGGTCAGCGGATCGATGCGGGCGAGCTGCTCGATGGTCGCCACCGCCCGGTGCAGGTCGTCGTTGCGCGCGCGCAGGATGTCGGCCAGGCGCTGGCTGTGCAGCATCGCGCGGATCGCCTCCCGGCTCTGGCGCGCCGAGATCACGCCGTAGAACATCGACAGCCCCAGCACCAGCAGCGAGCCCAGGCCGAGCGTGCGCAGCAGCGCGTCCTCGCCCAGGATGTGCGACACCGCCATCGGCAGCACCGCCGGCACCATGAAGCCGATCATCGCCGGCGGGTGCAGGCACAGGCCCTGGATGGAGATGGTGCAGGCGCAGGTGAGGAACAGCACGTACAGCATCGCGTAGGTGGTGTCGCCGGGCACCGCCATGATGAATGGCGCCAGGCCCCAGGTCAGGCCGTCGAGCGAGATGGTGAGCGTCAGGCCGCGCAGCAGCCGCCGCTGGCGCCGGTCTTTGCCCGGGCCCAGACGCTTGAGCTGCCAGGCCTGCAGGAGGTTGAGCGACTCCCAGACCACGTGGCAGGCCAGCCAGGCGATGATGTGCAGGTCCGGCACGTGGCCGCGCACGGTGTAGGCGAGCAGGCAGAAGCCCAGCCACGAGGTGAGGGCGGCGCCGAATTCCCGCAGGCCGAACTGCCTCGCCGTCTCCCGCCGGACCAGATCGTCGGAAGGCTCGGGCGACGCGGTGGGCGGCGTGGGGTCGGAGGAAGGCATCCCTGGATGGCTGGGTCGTGTGTCCCTGGGGGTATCGACCGTCCGCGGGCCGGCTTGAGGCATCGGGCCATGGGAGGCATGCCCATGAAAAAGGCCGCCCCGTGGGGCGGCCTGATGCATCGGGGCTGGGCCGGAGCGCGTGCGGGTGAGCGCGTGCCCGGCGCCGAGGGCCTCAGAGCATGGCCTTGAGCAGGCGAGCCATCTCGGAGGGGTTGCGGGTGACCTTGAAGCCGCACTCCTCCATGATGGCGAGCTTGGCGTCGGCGGTGTCGGCGCCGCCCGAGATCAGCGCGCCGGCGTGGCCCATGCGCTTGCCCGGAGGGGCGGTGACGCCGGCGATGAAGCCCACGACCGGCTTGGTCATGTGCTCCTTGACCCAGCGGGCGGCCTCGGCCTCGTCCGGGCCGCCGATCTCGCCGATCATGATGACCGCGTCGGTGTCCGGATCGTCGTTGAAGGCGCGCATCACGTCGATGTGCTTGAGCCCGTTGATCGGGTCGCCGCCGATGCCGACCGCGCTGGACTGGCCCAGGCCGATCTCGGTGAGCTGCGCGACCGCCTCATAGGTCAGCGTGCCCGAGCGGCTGACCACGCCGATGCGGCCCTTGCGGTGGATGTGACCGGGCATGATGCCGATCTTGATCTCCTCCGGGGTGATCAGGCCGGGGCAGTTCGGGCCCAGCAGCAGGGTCTTCTTGCCGCCGGCGGCCTCCTTGGCCTTCATCTTGTTGCGCACCTCCAGCATGTCGCGCACCGGGATGCCCTCGGTGATGCAGATCGCCAGATCCAGGTCGGCTTCCACCGCCTCCCAG
>JBJOKP010000535.1:0-3038 GCA_046046045.1 Pseudomonadota bacterium
CCAGCGCCAGGCCATCATCGTCGACGAGTTGCCCTACCAGGTGAACAAGAAGACGCTGCAGGAGCGCATGGCCGAGCTGGTGCACGAGAAGAAGATCGAGGGCATCAGCCACATCCAGGACGAGTCGGACAAGTCCGGCATGCGCCTGGTGATCGAGCTCAAGCGCGGCGAGGTGCCCGAGGTCGTGCTGAACAACCTCTACAAGCAGACCCAGCTGCAGGACACCTTCGGCATCAACATGGTGGCGCTGATCGACGGTCAGCCGCGCCTGTGCAACCTCAAGCAGCTGCTGGAGATCTTCCTCGAGCATCGCCGCGAGGTGGTGACCCGCCGCACCGTGTTCGAGCTCAAGAAGGCGCGCGACCGCGGCCATGTGCTCGAAGGCCTGGCCGTGGCCCTGGCCAACATCGACGAGTTCATCGAGACCATCAAGACCTCGCCCACGCCGCCCATGGCCAAGGCCGCCCTGATGGGCAAGAGCTGGGACAGCTCGCTGGTGCGCGAGATGCTCACCCGCGCCGAGGCCGACACCACCGGTGGCCGCCAGGCCTACCGCCCCGAGGGCCTGCCCAGCCACTACGGCCTGCAGGCCGACGGTCGCTACCGCCTCTCCGACGACCAGGCCCAGGAAATCCTGCAGATGCGCCTGCAGCGCCTCACCGGCCTGGAGCAGGACAAGATCATCGGCGAGTACAAGGAGGTCATGGCCCAGATCGCCGACCTGCTGGACATCCTGGCCAAGCCCGAGCGTGTCACCGTCATCATCGGCGACGAACTCACCGCCCTGCGCACCGAGTTCGGCCAGACCAAGATCGGCGCGCGCCGCAGCTTCATCGAGCACAACGCCCTGGAGCTGGGCACCGAAGACCTGATCACCCCGGCCGACATGGTGGTGACCCTCAGCCACGGCGGCTACATCAAGAGCCAGCCCCTGGGTGAATACCGCGCGCAGAAGCGCGGCGGGCGCGGCAAGCAGGCCGCCACGACCAAGGAAGACGACTGGATCGACCAGCTCTTCATTGCCAACACCCACGACTGGATGCTGTGCTTCAGCAACCGCGGCCGGGTCTACTGGCTCAAGGTCTGGGAGGTGCCGCAGGGCGGCCGCAACTCGCGCGGCAAGCCCATCGTCAACATGTTCCCGCTGCAGGACAGCGAGAAGATCAATGTGGTGCTGCCGCTCACCGGCGAGTTCCGCAGCTTCCCGAGCGACCACTACGTCTTCATGTGCACGGCCCTGGGCACGGTCAAGAAGACGGCGCTGGACGAGTTCAGCAACCCGCGCAAGGCCGGCATCATCTCGGTGGACCTGGACGAGGGCGACTACCTCATCGGCGCCGCGCTCACCGACGGCAAGCATGACGTCATGCTCTTCAGCGACGGCGGCAAGGCGGTGCGTTTCGACGAGGACGATGTGCGCGCCATGGGTCGTCAGGCCCGCGGCGTGCGCGGCATGGCGCTGGAGGACGGCCAGAGCGTGATCGCCATGCTGGTGGCCGAGCAGGACGACGGCGCGGCCGATCCGAATGCCCGCACCAGCGTGCTGACGGCCACCGAAAACGGCTACGGCAAGCGCACGCCCATCGTCGAGTACACCCGCCACGGCCGCGGCACCAAGGGCATGATCGCCATCCAGCAGAGCGAGCGCAACGGCAAGGTCGTGGCCGCCACCCTGGTGAAGGCCGACGACGAGATCATGCTCATCACCGACACGGGTGTGCTGGTCCGCACACGTGTGTCGGAAATCCGCGAACTGGGTCGCGCCACGCAGGGTGTCACCCTGATCGCCCTGGATGCGGGTGCCAAACTGGGCGGCTTGCAACGCATCGTGGAAAACGATGCGGCTTCTGGCGACGCCAGCGGCGCCGATGGCGGTTCCGGACCCTCCGGTGACGGCGGCGATGCCGCGGGCGATTCGTCGTCCACCGACCCATCCGGCAACGACGCCGGCGGAGCCTCGTCTTGACATCCTTCCGTCCCGGTCGCCTGACCGCCCTGACTGCTGCCAGCACCCTGGCCCTCGTTCTTGCCACCACGGGGGTCCAGGCCCAGGGCGCCGCCAAGCCGGCCGCCGCACCGGCCTCCGCCGTCGTCAGCGCCCCGGCCAGCCCGGCAAAGAAGGCCCTGGTGGCCCGCGTCATCAAGGCCCAGCAGCCCGGCATCGAGGCCCTGGCCAAGGGACTGATCGACCAGCCGATCTCGGCCATCATGCAGCAGGTCTACCGCACCCTGCAGGCCAACGTGCCGCCCGAGAAGCGCGAAGCGGTCTTCCGCGACGCCCAGGCCGACGTCAAGAAGTTCATCGACGAGGTCAGCCCGACCATGAAGAAGCGCGCCATCGAGGCCGCCCCCGTCACCATGGGGCCGGTGCTGGAAGAGCGCTTCAGCGAGAAGGAACTCGAGCAGCTGGCGGTCTGGCTGGAATCGCCGGTGAGCCGCAAATACCTCGACCTGGCCGGCGACATGCAGCGCCCCCTGGCCGAGAAGGTCATCACCGACAGCCGCCCGGTCGTCGAGCCCAAGATGCGCGCCCTGGAGGAAAGCCTGATGAAGCGCCTCGGGGTGAGTGATCCCGCCAAGGCGCCGGCCTCCGGCGCGGCGCCCACGCCCGCGGCCAAGAAGCCCTGATCCACCGTCCCCCGGGGCGGCCACCTGCAGCAGGTCGCCCCCGCACCCAGTCCCGCCCATGAGTTCCACGCGCCCCTACAACTTCTCGGCCGGTCCGGCCGCCCTGCCCGAGGAGGTGCTGCGCCAGGCCGCCGCCGAGATGCTGGACTGGCAGGGCAGTGGCATGAGCGTGATGGAGATGAGCCATCGCGGCAAGGAGTTCATGGGCATCGCCGCGGCGGCCGAGGCCGACCTGCGCCGCCTGCTGGCGGTGCCGGTCCACTTCCGCATCCTCTTCATGCAGGGCGGCGGGCTGGCCGAAAACGCCATCGTGCCGCTCAACCTCTCGCGCGGCGGGGAGGTGGACTTCATCGTCAGCGGCGCCTGGTCGGCCAAGTCGGCCAAGGAGGCGCAGCGCTACTGCACGGCCC
>JBJOKP010000536.1:0-3037 GCA_046046045.1 Pseudomonadota bacterium
CATCAGGTCGATGGGCAGGCTGGCCAGGTCCAGCGGCATCTTGCCGGTGGCCTGGGCGGCATCGACGTGGAAGAGGATGCCGCGCGAGCGGCACAGGGTGCCGATGGCGGCGAGGTCCTGGATGACGCCGATCTCGTTGTTCACCGCCATCACCGACACCAGGATGGTGTCGGGCCGCAGCGCGTCCTGCAGGCGCTGCAGGTCGAGCAGGCCGTCTTCCTGCACGTCGAGGTAGGTGGCCTCGAAGCCCTGGCGCTCGAGCTCGCGCACGGTGTCGAGCACGGCCTTGTGCTCGGTCTTGACCGTGACGATGTGCTTGCCGCGCGACTGGTAGAAGTTGGCCGCGCCCTTGATGGCAAGGTTGTTGGATTCGGTGGCGCCCGAGGTCCAGACGATCTCGCGCGGGTCGGCGCCGATCAGGGCGGCGATCTCGCCGCGCGCCTTCTCCACGGCCTCCTCGGCCTCCCAGCCCCAGGCGTGGCTGCGCGAGGCCGGGTTGCCGAAGTGCTCGCGCAACCACGGGATCATGGCGTCGACCACGCGCGGATCGCAGGGCGTGGTGGCGCCGTAGTCCATGTAGATGGGGAAGTGGGGAGTCATGTCCATGGCGAGAGCAGCAGAAACATCGGTGCGGGCCCCAGAAGGGCACCGTCACCAGGAGTCAGAACAGGAGGAAGGCAGACGTCGTCAACTCAACCCGCAAGCCTTGCAGCTGGCAGCGTTGGGGCGCTTGATCCAGACCAAGACCCGCAGCGACGCGGGGCCAGCGTCACTTCGCGTCACTTCATCAGCGAGGTCCCGAGGGCGAAGACTGAATTCGGCGCGGTGATCTTGATGGGCTTGACCACGGGCTGGGTGGAGATGGCGCGCTTGATCGGCGCATCCTCGACCGAGACCCCCTTGGCCAGCTGGTCTTCCACCAGGCTGCGCAGCGAGATGGAGTGCAGGTACTCGAGCATCTTGGCGTTCAGGTTGGTCCAGAGGTCGTGGGTCATGCAACGGCCGCTGTCGTCGCCCATGCAGTTCTCGCCGCCGCCGCAGCCGGTGGCGTCCAGGCCCTCGTCCACGGCCACGATCACGTCGGCCACGGTGATGTCCTCGGCCTTGCGGCCCAGCGTGTAGCCGCCGCCGGGGCCGCGGGTGCTTTCCACCAGTTCATGGCGGCGCAGCTTGCCGAAGAGCTGCTCCAGATAGGACAGGGAGATCTGCTGGCGGGTGCTGATGGCCGCCAGGGCCACGGGACCGCTGTGCTCGCGCAGGGCCAGATCGATCATGGCCGTCACGGCAAAACGGCCCTTGGTGGTCAAACGCATGATGGGGTGCTCCAGGGGGTGGGGGCGGGCCGACCACACTGGTCGCCGCGCCTTCATGGGTGGGTCCTCCGCCCTTGAATTCCGACTGTTTTACTCGATTATAGGCGTGCAAGCCATCACGGTGTGACGCCTGGGCGACCGCTAGCCCTGATGCCTGCGCAGGTATTCGACCAGCCCCGTGCAGCCGAGTTCAATCAGATCCAGCACCCGATCGAAGCCGGCCTCGCCGCCGTAGTAGGGGTCGGGCACGTTGCGCTGCGGCGGCTGGGCGGCGAAGTCCAGCAGGCGCACCAGGCGCCCGGCCCGGCCCTCGGGGCAGCGCTCGCGCAGGTCCATCAGGTTGTCCTGATCCATGGCCACCAGCAGGTGGAAGCGGTCGAAGTCCGCCTCCTGCAGGCCGCGGGCGCGCAGGCCGGTCAGGTCGTAGCCGCGCAGGGCGGCGTGGCGGCAGCTGCGCGGATCGGGCGGATGACCCCAGTGGCCGGCATGGGTGCCGGCGGAATCCACCACCACGGCCACGCCGGCCCGGGCGGCCAGGTCGCGCAGCACCACCTCGGCCGTGGGAGAGCGGCAGATATTGCCCATGCAGACCATGAGGACCTGCACCGGCTCACCGGCCAGGACGCCGGGCACAGGCAGGGCGCCCGTTGCGGAAGCGGAAGACAGATTCATGGCAGCAAGGCAGTGGTTAAGCCCGACGGTCCGACCCGGACGAGGCCCCGAAGGCCTGCTCGCGCAGCAGGGAGAGCTGGTCGCGCAGCCGCGCCGCCTGCTCGAACTCCAGGTTGCGCGCATGTTCCAGCATCTGCTTTTCCAGCTGCTTGATGCGCTTGCCCAGGTCCTTCTCGCCCAGGGCCTCGACCTCGGCCGCCTGGGCCAGGCTCTGGCGCTCGGCCTGGCCGGCCTTTTCGCTGTAGACCCCGTCGATCAGGTCGCGCACCTGCTTGACGATGCCGCGCGGCGTGATGCCGTGGGCCTCGTTGTGGGCGATCTGCTTGGCGCGGCGCCGTGCCGTCTCGTCGATGGCGCGGCGCATCGATTCAGTCATCTGGTCGGCATAGAGGATGGCCATGCCGTTCACGTTGCGCGCCGCCCGGCCTATGGTCTGGATGAGGCTGCGCTCGGCGCGCAGGAAACCTTCCTTGTCCGCATCCAGGATGGCCACCAGCGAGACCTCGGGGATGTCCAGGCCCTCGCGCAGCAGGTTGATGCCCACCAGCACGTCGAACTGGCCCAGGCGCAGGTCGCGGATGATCTCCACGCGCTCCACCGTGTCGATGTCGCTGTGCAGGTAGCGCACCTTCACGCCGTTTTCGCCCAGGTAGTCGGTGAGCTGCTCGGCCATGCGCTTGGTCAGCGTGGTGATGAGCACACGCTCGCCCTTGTCCACCCGCAGGCGGATCTCCTGCAGCACGTCGTCCACCTGGTGGCTGGCCGGGCGCACCTCCACCACCGGGTCGACCAGGCCGGTGGGCCGCACCACCTGCTCCACCACCTGGCCGGCATGGGTCTTCTCGTAGTCGGCCGGCGTGGCCGAGACGAAGACCGTCTGGCGCATCTTGGCCTCGAACTCCTCGAACTTGAGCGGCCGGTTGTCCATGGCCGAGGGCAGGCGGAAGCCGTACTCCACCAGGGTCTGCTTGCGCGCCCGGTCGCCGTTGTACATGCCGCCGAACTGGCCGATCAGCACATGGCTCTCGTCCATGAACATCAGGGCGTCATGG
>JBJOKP010000537.1:0-3032 GCA_046046045.1 Pseudomonadota bacterium
CCTGGCCGCCCAGGTGGATGGCCAGGGCGCCGTGCTGGGCCTGGGCCCGGCCCTGTGCGAGCGTCTGGCCCCCGGCCGCCTGCCGGCCCTGCAGCCCTACACGGCGCCCACCGGCAGCCGGGTGGCACTACCGGCCAGCCAGGCCGACCTGTGGCTCTGGCTGCGGGGTGACGGTGATGCCGGCGCCCTGCTCCACCAGGCCCGCGCCGCCCAGGCCGCCCTGGCGCCGGCCCTGGTGACGGTGGAGCAGCTGACCGCCTTCCGCCACCGCGCGGGCCATGACCTCACCGGCTACGAAGACGGCACCGAAAACCCGGTGGGCGAGGACGCCCTGGCCGCGGCCTGCGTGGCCGAGGTCGATGCCAGCGCCGACGCCGCCCCGGCCGGCAGCAGCTTCGTGGCCGTGCAGCGCTGGCAGCATGACTTCGGCGCCTTCGAGGCCCTGGGCGAGGCCGCCCAGGACCAGGCCATCGGCCGGCGCCGCAGCGACAACGAGGAGCTGGACGACGCGCCCGACAGCGCCCATGTGCGCCGCACCGCCCAGGAGGACTTCGCCCCCGAGGCCTTTCTGCTGCGCCGCTCCATGCCCTGGATCGAGGCCGACCGGGCCGGCCTGCACTTCGTCGCCTTCGGCGCCAGCCTCGCGCCCTTCCAGGCCCAGCTGCGCCGCATGAGCGGGGCCGAGGACGGCATCGTCGACGCCCTGTTCCGCTTCAGCCGCCCCCTGGGTGGCGCCTACTACTGGTGCCCGCCCCTGGCCGGTGGACGCCCGGACCTGAGCCTGCTCGGGCTCTGAGCGCGCCCTGCGCCCTCACCCCGGCCGCGCCCGCCGCCCCCATCGATCCAGCCTTCCATCCGCCACCACCATGCCCATGCCGATCACCCCGACTACGCCCCTTCCCCAGGCCGCCCAGGTGGCGCGACGTCCGTGGCGGGCCAGCGCCATCGCCGCGGCCCTGGCCACCGCCGTGGCGGGCTGCGGCGGCGGAGGGGGCGGTGGCACGGGGGCGGCCTGCGACCTGGCGGCGCAGAAGGCCGACCTGCGCAGCTACATGCTGGCGAACTACTACTTCTACGCCACCATGCCCAACCCGGACGCGGCGGCCTCGGCCACGCTGGAGGACTACCTCGCCGCCCAGATGGTGGCGCGTGACCGCTGGAGCAACATCGCCTCCACGGCCAGCTTCGACGCCCTGTTCAGCGCCGGCCAGTCGCTGGGCTACGGCCTCTTCGTCGCCGGCCAGGCCGATGACCCGCTGCCCCTGCGCATCCGCTATGTCAGCCCTGGCTCGCCGGCAGCCCTGGCGGGGCTGGCGCGCGGCATGGTCATCGATGATCTGGGCGGCCAGGACCCGGCCGTGCTCAAGGCCAATGGCGACTTTTCCCTGCTCAGCCCCAGCGCCGAAGGCCAGACCCTGGCCCTCAAGGTGCGGACCAGCGCCAGCGCCCCGGCAGGCAGCGCCAGCAACGTGAGCCTCAGCGCCACCACCCACGCGCTGACCCCGGTGGCCGCGCCGCTGGTGCACACCACGCCGGGCGGCAGCAAGGTGGGTTACCTGTACCACATGAGCTTCATCGGCACGGCGGCCACGCCCCTGCGCGCTGCGATCAACAGCCTGCGCAGCCAGGGCGTCACCGACCTGGTGCTCGACCTGCGCTACAACCAGGGCGGGCTGATCGATGCCTCGCGCGAGCTGGCCAGCCTCATCGGCCCGACCAGCCTGGTCAGCGCCCCGGCGCGCACGTATGCCACCCTGAGCTACAGCGACCAGCAAAGCGCCAGCAACCGCTCCCTGGGCTTCAATGCCGGCACCACAGTGCCCCTGGGCATGAGCCGGGTCTACGTGCTCGCCGGCCCGCGCACCTGCTCGGCCGCCGAACTGGTGATCAACGGCCTGAAGCCCTTCGTGGACGTGGTGCAGATCGGCAGCACCACCTGCGGCAAGCCCTTCGGCTTCAACCCGGTCGACCGCTGCAGCAACACCTGGAGCATCGTCAACTTCACCGCCACCAATGCCCTGGGCCAGGGTGACTACGAAAGCGGCATCGCGCCCAGCTGCGTGGTGGCGGACGATTTCGACCACGCCCTGGGCGATCCGGCCGAAGCCCTCACCGCCCAGGCCCTGGCCCAGGTGGATGGTGCCAGCTGCCCTGGTGCCGGGGCCGCCGCGACGGTCAGCGGAGCCAGGCGCGCCCAGGGTCTGACCGGCAGCACGCGCCGGCCAGCGCCGGTGCGCGATGGCGACGCGCCAGGCAGCGACCGCATGTTCTGACCCGGGCCGTCGGCGGTGGTCGGCTGAAATCTGAACAATTCGTCGCCTGCACGCAACGACACACCTGCTTTCAATCGAGCTCATGGCGGGAATTCACTTGATCTGCAAAATCTGTTCAGGCTCGAATGTCCAGAAGTCATGCAGATCTCCGATCCCTTCCCTGGCGCAGTTCCATCCACGGGATCGGCACGCCCGCCCTGGCCAGCCGGTGTGTCCCCTCGCTCCCAGCCGCGCAGCGACCAGCATGACCGCCTGACCGGCCTGCTGGACCGCCGCAGCCTGCTGCAGCGCATGGGCGAGGCCCTGGCGGCCGACGAACCGGTGGTGCTGCTGCACCTGGCGCTGGACCGCTTCCGCCGCGTCAACCAGGCCCTGGGCAGCGCCAGCGGCGACCTGGCCCTGTGCCGCATCGCCAGCCAGCTGCGCGCCTGGGCCCAGGACGAGCTGCCCCTGGCACGCTGGGGCGGCGACGAATTCATGTTCCTGCTGGTGGGCGACATTGCCAACCACGAGGCGGCTGAACACCTGGCGCGCCACTGCATCGAGGACTGTGCGCGCCCGCTCTGCCTGGACGGCCGCTGGCTCAGCCTGAGCGCCAGCGTCGGCCTGGCCAGCAGCCAGACGAGCCGCGACGGCCCGGGCCCTGCCGCCTGGCCCTGCCCCCTGCACCAGCTCGTCAATGCCGCCGAGGACGCCCTGCTGCGCGCCAAGCGCCGCGGCGGCGACTGCTGTCTCTGGGCCACCGATGCCGACCTCAGC
>JBJOKP010000538.1:0-3032 GCA_046046045.1 Pseudomonadota bacterium
CGGCATGCTCTCCAGCTCGTCGAGAAACAGCGTGCCGCCATGGGCATGTTCGATCTTGCCGATGCGGCGCTTCTGCGCCCCGGTGAAGGCGCCGGCCTCGTGGCCGAAGAGCTCGCTGTCGATCAGGCTGTCGGGCAGGCCGCCGCAGTTGAGTGCCACCCAGGGGGCGGCGCGGCGGCGCGAATGGTCGTGCAGGGCGCTGGCCACCACCTCCTTGCCGGTGCCGGTCTCGCCGCGGATGAGCACGTCCACCGGCGTGTCCGCCACCTCGGTGATGAGCTGGCGCAGCCGCACCATCTGCGGCGAACGCCCCACCAGCTGGCCGGCCAGGCCCTCGCGCTCACCCAGCACGCGGCGCAGGGCCGCCACCTCCAGGGTCAGGCGGCGCTTGTCCAGTGCCCGCTTGACCACCTCGACAAAGACCTCGGGCGAGAAGGGCTTGGGAATGAAGTCGTAGGCGCCGCTGCGCATGGCCTCGACCGCCAGGCTGACGTCGCCATGGCCGGTGATCATGATGACCGGCAGCTCGGGGTCCAGCGCATGGCAGTCGCGGATCAGGCTGAGGCCATCGGCGCCGGGCAGGCGCATGTCGGTCACCACCACGCCCTCGAAGCCGGCGCTGATGCGGGGCCGCGCCGCCTCCACGCTCTCCACCGCCCAGGCACGGTAGCCGGCCAGCTGCAGGGCCTGCAGGCAGCCGAGTTGCACATGGGGATCGTCCTCGACGAGCAGGACCGAGAGGGGCAGGGTCATGGTGGGCCGCCATTCTGCGGTGCGGCCAGGGGCAGGTGGAGCAGGAAGACGGCCCCTTCGTGCGCAGCGCCCGCCACCCCCTCGATCTCGCCGCCGAACTCGCGCACGATGTCGCGCGAGATGGCCAGGCCCAGGCCCAGGCCGGCCCCGGCCGGCTTGGTGGTGAAGAAGGGCTCGAACAGCCGCGCCCGCGTGGCCTCGTCCAGACCCGGGCCGCTGTCGCTGACCCGCAGGCGCAGCTGGGGCCCGCCCTGCGCTGCCCCGGCCGGGGTGTCGGCGCCGACCTCGGCCTCGAAACACAGGCGGCGCGGCTGGCCGGCGGGCAGGTCCTGCAGGGCGTCGATGGCATTGCCCACCAGGTTGATGAGCACCTGTTCCAGGCGGTTGGGGTCGCACCAGAGCCGCGGCAGGTCGGCGGGCAGCTCAAGCCTGACCTCGATGCCGGCCTTGCGCAGGCGCTGGTCATAGAGGAAAAGGGCGTTGCCGATGGCCAGGCCCAGGTCCGTCGCCACCGGCCGGGCGGCCGACTTGCGGGCAAAACTCTTGAGCGGCTGGATGATGCCGCCCATCTGGTCGGCCAGGCGGGCGATCAGGGCCAGGTTGCCGCCCACCGCCTCCAGGTCGTCGCGGCGCAGGAACTCGCTGGCATTGCCCGAGAGGGTGCGGATCGCCCCCAGCGGCTGGGTCAGCTCATGGGTGATGCCGGTGGCGAGCTGGCCCAGCACCGCCATCTTGCCGGCATGGACCAGCTCGTCCTGGGCCGAGCGC
This sequence comes from Pseudomonadota bacterium, assembly GCA_046046045.1. Classification (GTDB taxonomy): domain Bacteria; phylum Pseudomonadota; class Gammaproteobacteria; order Burkholderiales; family Burkholderiaceae_C; genus Sphaerotilus. Next base: position 1,522 of record JBJOKP010000538.1, read on the forward strand.
AGGGTGCGTTCGGCCTGTTCGCGTTCGGCCACCTCCTTGCGCAAGCGGGTGTTCACCTCGCGCAGGCCGCGGGTGCGGCGCTCGACCTTGCTTTCCAGCTCGGCCGCATGGCGCTCGAGCATCCTGCGGGCCTCGCGCTTCTGGCCCTGCAGGCGCTGGCGCTGGCGCAGCACCAGCAGCAGCAGCATGACGAAGGCCACGGCCACGCCGGCCAGCAGGCCGTTGCGGGCGGCCTCGCGACTCACCCCGCGCAGGTCGGCAAACAGCAGCACGCGCCAGTCCATGCCGTCCAGGGTGCGGCCCAGCACCAGGGTGCCGGCGCCCTGCCGCCCGGCCGCCGTGGGCACCAGCCCACCCGCCGAGGCTGCGGCCGGCAGCGGCCCCAGGCCGGCCGGCAGCAGACCTTCGACCAGCTGGCTTTCCTCATCCAGGGCCAGCTGCACCGGCAGGGGAAAGCGCGGAATGCGCAGGCTGCCGTAGAGCTGGTTGATCTGCAGGTCCACGCGACGCTCCAGCGGCAGCTCGGCCAGGGCCGTGTAGCGCCACTCGGGCTGGGAGGAGAGGATGACGATCTGCTGCGCATCGGCCAGCAGGGCCGGGGCGCCCAGCAGCTCCCAGACCTGCTCGATGGGTGCCAGGCTGATCTTGATGGTGGCCACGCCCACCACCCGCGCACCATCGCGGATGGGGTGGGAGACGAAATAACCCGGTTCGCCCGACCCCGCACCCAGGGCGAAGTGGCGGCCCACCCGGCCGGCCAGGGCGTCGAGGAAATAGGGCCGGTGGCCCATGTCGCTGCCCGGCCGGCTGTCGTCGGGCCGGTCGCGGTTGCTGGAGGCCAGCACCACGCCGCGCTCGTCCAGCACAAACACCGCCAGACTGCCCAAATGGGCGTTGAGGCGGCGCAGATGATCGCTGGCCGCGGCCACGCGGCCGGCATCTGCCGGGGCGCGCAGGGCGGCCAGCACCTCGCCATGCAGCTGGATGGTGGCCGGCAGGGCCTCGAGCCGGCGCACCCGGCTCTCCACCACGGCGGCAAACAGGTCGAGGCGGTGGTTGGTCTCGCTGCGCAGGGCGCGCAGGCCGGCGCGCTCGCTGGCCGCATAGGCGGCCCAGGCGCCCAGGGCGATGGCCAGCACCACCGCCAGGGCCAGGCCGGCCTGGTGCCAGGCCCGGGCGCGTGAGCGCGGCGGGCCGTGGAAGCTGCCGCTGGGCAGGCCGACGGCGGAGTCCGGGACGCTCAATGCTGCAGGATCTTGGAGAGGAAGTCCTTGGCGCGCGGCGAGCGGGCGTCGGGGTTGCCGAAGAACTCGGCCTTGCTGCAGTCCTCCACGATGCGGCCGTGGTCCATGAAGATGACTCGGTGGCTCACCCGCTTGGCAAATCCCATCTCGTGGGTCACGCACATCATGGTCATGCCCTCGTTGGCCAGCTGCACCATCACGTCCAGCACCTCGCCCACCATCTCGGGGTCCAGGGCCGAGGTGGGCTCGTCAAACAGCATGACGATG
>JBJOKP010000539.1:0-3030 GCA_046046045.1 Pseudomonadota bacterium
ACGTGGACGAGGAAGAGGTGGCCAACCTGCGCCAGGCCCTGCGTAGCGAGCTCACCACCCGTCACTTCGGCCAGGCCATCCGGCTGGAGGTGGTCAAGACCTGCCCCGAGGCCCTGAGCGACTACCTGCTCGACCACTTCCAACTGCCCGAGGCCGCCCTGCACCGGGTCAACGGTCCGGTCAACCTGGTGCGGCTCAATGCCTTCATCGACCAGGTGCATGCCCCCCAGCTGCGCTTTGCGGCCCATGAGCCGGTCTGGCCCGAAGATCGGCTGCCGCGCGGCCGCAGCCTGTTCACCCGCATCGCCAAGCGCGATGTGCTGATGCACCACCCGTTCGACGCCTTCGATCCGGTCATCGAATTCCTGCGCGAAGCCGTGGAAGACCCGGCGGTGCTGGCCATCAAGCAGACCATCTACCGGACCGGCAGCGAATCACGCCTGATGGAACTGCTGATCGAGGCCGCCCGCCGCGGCAAGGAAGTGCTGGCGGTGGTGGAGCTCAAGGCCCGCTTCGACGAAGAGGCGAACATCAACTGGGCCGAGCGCCTGGAGGCCGTGGGCGCCCAGGTGGTCTACGGCATCGTCGGTCTCAAGACCCACGCCAAGCTGCTGCTGGTGACGCGCCGCCAGGGCCAGCGCCTGGTGCGTTATGCCCATCTCTCGACGGGCAACTACAACCCGCGCACCGCCCGGCTCTACACCGACCTGGGCTATTTCACGGCCGATGCCATGCTCACGGCCGATGCCGAGGCGGTGTTCCAGCACCTGGCCAGCCTGAACCCGCTGCAGGCCACGGAACGCCTGCTCGTCGCCCCCAGCAGCCTGCAGCCCACCATGGTGGCCCTGCTGGCCAAGGTGGCCGAGGCTGCCCAGGCCGGCCGCCCGGCCCGGGTGGTGGCCAAGTTCAATGCCCTGACCGACCCGGTCCTCATCCATGCCCTGGTGCGCACCGCCCAGGCCGGCGCGGACATCGACCTGATCGTGCGCGGCGCCTGCATGCTGCCCCCGGGCGTGCCCGGTCTGACCGACAGGGTGCGGGTCCGCTCGGTGGTGGGCCGCTTCCTGGAGCACAGCCGCGTCTTGTGGTTCCGCTGGGGGGAGGCCGAGGACGAGCAGGTGCTCTACCTCAGCAGCGCCGACTGGATGACCCGCAACATGACCCGGCGCATCGAACTCGCCTGGCCGGTGGACGACGCCGACCTGCGACAGCGCGTCATCGACGAGTGCCTGCTGCCCTATCTGGCCGACGACGTGGACGCCTGGATCCTGCAGGCCGACGGCCGCTACCTGCCCTCCAGCGAGGGCAGCCAGGGCAGTGCGCAGAAGCGGCTGGTGCGGCGCACGCGACCTGGGCAGAAAGCAGCCCGGTAGGACCACAGTCCGCTGCTCTGGGCAGGGACGCGACTTCATTTCAGGGTTTGCCACAAAACTGTCATCAAAGCTGCCTAGGATGCAGCGCATCGGGTTGGCGCAACCCGGCGGCTTCCCAGGATTGATCCACTTCCCGTCAACAGGACCACTCTCATCATGCTGATTTCCCGTCGCTTCGCCCTCACCCAACTGGCCCTGGCCGGTGCACTGGCCAGCCTGTCCGTGGCTGCCCATGCCCAAGACGTCACCGGTGCCGGTGCAACCTTCCCTGCTCCCATCTATGCCAAGTGGGCCGATGCGTATCACAAGGCCACGGGCGCCAAGGTGAACTACCAGTCGGTGGGCTCGGGTGCCGGCATCAAGCAGATCACCTCCAAGACGGTGGACTTCGGTGCCTCCGACATGCCGCTCAAGGACGAGGAACTGGCCAAGCAGGGCCTGCTGCAGTTCCCCACCGTGATCGGGGGCGTGGTGCCCGTGGTCAACATCACCGGCATCGCCCCGGGCCAGATCAAGCTCACCGGCGCCGTGCTGGGCGACATCTACCTGGGCAAGATCACCAAGTGGAGCGATGCCGCCATCACCGCCCTGAACCCGGGCGTGAAGCTGCCGGATGCCGCCATCGCCGTGGTGCGCCGCGCCGACGGCTCGGGCACCAGCTTCATCTTCACCAACTACCTGAGCAAGGTGAACGCCGAGTGGAAGGCCAAGGTCGGTGAAGGCACGGCCGTGGCGTGGCCTACTGGCGCTGGCGGCAAGGGCAATGAAGGCGTCTCGGCCTTCGTGGGTCGCCTGCCCAACTCGATCGGCTACGTGGAGTACGCGTACGTCAAGCAGAACAAGATGACGTATGTGCAGCTGAAGAACGCCGCGGGCAACTACGTCTCGCCCGACGACGCCAACTTCAAGGCCGCCGCGGCCGGCGCCGACTGGAGCAAGACCACCTACCAGGTGCTGACCGAACAGCCCGGCAAGGAGGCCTGGCCCCTGACCGGCGCCACCTTCATCCTGCTGCACAAGCAACAGGACAAGCCGGCCCAGGGTGCCTACTCCCTGAAGTTCTTCGACTGGGCGTACAGCAACGGCGACGCCATGGCCGCCGAGCTGGAATACGTCGCCCTGCCCGCCAGCCTGAAGGACCAGGTGCGCAAGAGCTGGGCCGAGGTCAAGGACGGCGCTGGCAAGCCGGTGGCCTGGAAGTAAGCTTCAACCCATGGTTGCCATCATCACCGACACCGCCCGGCCGACCGGGCCGGCGGATACCCATCCGCCGGCCCGTGGTCAACGCTCTCCCCTGCCCAGCCCGGGCTCGACGCGGCCCTCGGCCCGCACCGACCAGCTCTTTGCCTGGGCGGCCCAGGGCGCGGCCCTGCTCACCCTGGGCCTGCTGCTGGCCATCCTCATCTCGCTGGTGATCGGCGCCATGCCGGCACTGCGGGAGTACGGCCTGTCCTTCCTCTGGCGCAGCGAATGGGACCCGGTGCAGGAGCGCTTTGGCGGCCTGGTGATGATTCTGGGCACCCTGGCCACGTCGGCCATCGCCCTGCTGATTGCCGTGCCGGTGAGCTTTGGCATCGCGCTGTTCCTCACCGAGCTCTCGCCGTCCTGGCTCAAGCGTCCGCTGGGCGTGGCCATCGAGCTGCTGGCGGCCGTGCCC
>JBJOKP010000540.1:0-3026 GCA_046046045.1 Pseudomonadota bacterium
GCGCGGGCCGGCCGGCCTCGTGCACGTCGGTGAGGCGGTGCAGCATGGCCAGCAGCCAGTCGCGGTCATGGACGGCGCGCGCCACGCCGTGTGCATGGGCCACGACATAGTTCCAGGTCGGCACGACGTGGCCGTGCCCGGCATGGCCGGGGTACCAGCCCGGCGTGATGTAGGCCTGCGGCCCGCGGAACATCACCAGCGACGGCATGGCCGGGCCGAGCCCGCGCCAGACCGGGTTGGCGCGCGAGACATGTCCGATCAGCGTGCCGTGCGGGCCCAGGCTGCGTTCCAGCAGAAAGGGTAAGTGGTTGGCGACCAGCCCGGCCGGGCCGGCACAGACCCAGGCGCCCAGCGGGTGGGCTGCCATCAGCGACTGCAGGGCCGCCCGGTCGGTGAACTGGTGCTGCGGGTGGATGTACATGGGTCGCGTTCCTGCGCGGGGCGTTCAAGACGGGTTCACAGGCCGGCCAGGGCGTGGCGCACCAGCAGCGCGCAGAGCACGGCCATGGTCAGGCCGATCAGGCCGTCCAGCACCTGCCAGGCGCGCGGCCGGGCGAACCAGGGCGCCAGCCAGCGTGCCCCGTAGCCGAGCAGGCCGAACCAGCACAGGCTGGCGCTGCTGGCGCCCGCGACAAACCAGCCCTGCAGCGCCGGCGGCTGCTGGGCGCCGATGCTGCCGACCAGCAGCACCGTGTCCAGATAGACATGCGGGTTGAGCAGCGTGAAGGCCGCCGCCTGCGCCAGCACGGCGCCCTGGCGCAGGCCGGCGCCGCCCGCCGATGCCTGCAGCTGCTGCGGCCGGCGCGCGCGGCGCAGCGCCTGCCAGCCGTACACCGCCAGGAAGGCCGCGCCAGCCAGCGCCAGCGCACGCGCCAGGCCGGGGCTGTCGCCCAGCGCGCGGGCCATGCCCAGCACACCGGCGGCGATGAGCACGGCGTCGGCCACGGCGCAGAAGAGCACGACGCTGCCGACATGCTCGCGGCGCAGGCCCTGGCGCAGCACGAAGGCGTTCTGCGCGCCGATGGCGACGATGAGGCCCAGGCCCAGGGCGAAGCCCTGCATGGCCACCGGAACGGCCTGCGTCATGGTGTCGGTGATGTTCATGGGGGCCGAGCTTGCCAGCCCGGATCGATGCAGACAAACTGAAGTTTCTAAGGCCGATGAAGAAGAACTGATCCGATGCTGGACTACGCCGCTCTGTCTGCCCTGGCCGCCGTCATCCGCGCGGGCAGCTTCGAACGCGCGGCGCTCGCGCTGCACGTGACGCCCTCGGCGGTGTCGCAGCGGGTGCGGCTGCTGGAGGAGCGCGTGGGCTGCGCGCTGGTCGTGCGCGCCCAGCCCTGCCGCGCCACCGACACCGGCCGGCGCCTGTGCCAGCACGTCGATCACGTGCGGCTGCTGGAGCAGGAACTGCAAGGCGCGCTGCCGGCGCTGGCGCCCGAAGGCCTGACCCGCGTGGCCCTGCCTATCGCGGTGAATGCCGACAGCCTGGCCACCTGGTTCGCGCCGGCCCTGGCCGCCTATGCGGCCGATGCGCCCGTGCTGGTCGACCTGGCGGTGGATGACCAGGACCACACCGGCGACTGGCTGCGCAGCGGCGCGGTGCTCGCCGCCGTGACGGGCACGGCCCGGCCCGCCGCCGGCTGCAACAGCCGGCCGCTGGGCGCGATGCGTTACCTGGCGGTGGCCAGCCCGGCGTTCGTGACGCGCCATTTCACGCATGGCGTGGGCGCAGGCAGCCTGGGGCTGGCACCCAGCCTGGTGTTCAACAGCAAGGACGACCTGCAGGCACGCTGGGTGCGCCGCCTGTGCCACCGCCATGTGGAGCTGCCGCGCCACACGCTGCCGTCACCGCAGGCCTTTGTCGTTGCCGCCCTGGCCGGCATGGGCTGGGGCCTGCAGCCGCAGGTGCTCGTCGCGCCGCACCTGCGCGACGGCGCGCTGGTCGAACTGGTGCCGGGCAGCGCGCTCGACGTGCCGCTGTACTGGCAGCACGCCCGTGCGGCAACTGCCTTGCTCGACGGCCTGACGGGTGGCGTGCTGGCCGCTGCCGGACGCGAACTGCTGCCGCTGTGAGCGGTGCTCGGCGGTCGGGCCGAGCGCCCGCGCGGCCCGGCCCGGCGGGGCTCAATCCGCCACGAAGCCCGACGCCTTGATCACGGGCTCCCAGCGCCGGGCGGCGGCCGCGCCGCGCTGGGCCAGTTCCTCGGGCGCGGCGCCCACTGGCATGAAACCCATGGTGGACAGGCGCGCGCGCACGTCGGGCAGGGCCAGCACCCTGGCCAGGGCCTGGTTCCAGGCGCTCACCTGGGCGGGCGGCGTGCCGGCGGGCGCGTACAGGCCGTTGAAGCCCATGCCGGTGATGGCGGGAAAGCCCTGTTCGGCGAAGGTCGGCACGTCTGGCAGCTGCGGCGCGCGCTGCGGCGACGACACGGCGAGCACGCGCAGCTTGCCGGCCTTGTGCTGCTCGGTCAGGCTGCTCATGACGTCGATCACCGCGCTGACCTGCCCGCCGATGAGGGCCAGGATGCCGGGCGCGCTGCCCTGGAAGGGCACGTCTTCCATCCTCACGCCCACCGCCTGGCCCAGCACCATGCCGAAGAAGTGGTGCGGCGCACCGCGGGCGGGGATGCCGAAGTTGGCCTTCCCGGGGTTCTTGCGCGCCCAGGCGATGTACTCGGCCAGGGTCTTGACGGGCGGCTCGCTGCCGGCGGCCAGGGCGAACGGGAATTCGGTGACCGTGCCCACGGGCACCAGGTCGCGCTGCGGGTCGTAGGCCAGCTTGCGCATGGTGTAGGGGTACAGGGCGACCAGCGCGTCCGGACCTAGCATGACGGTGCTGCCGTCGGGCGCCGCGGTCTTGAGCACGTCCACGGCCACCCGGCCGCCGGCACCGGGACGGTTCTCGACGATGACGGGGCGCTTGAGCTCGTCCTTCATCTTCTCGGCCAGGATGCGCGCCAGCGCATCGAACGAACCGCCGGCCGGAAATCCCACCAGGATGCGCGCAGTGCTGCCGTTGCTGC
>JBJOKP010000541.1:0-3025 GCA_046046045.1 Pseudomonadota bacterium
TGATGGAACCCCTGGGTTACCTGCCGCCGGCAGAGTTCGAAGACCTCTACCATCGACAACGCGCTGGTCAGGCCGCGACCGTCTGACTTAAACGAACGGGCCTCCGCGATTCCCGGGGCGGTTCAGTTTGCGCATTTGTTATTGCCGTTGTGTTGGCATTCCAATTTGCTTCTTTCACCGGCAGCTATGGCATCGGGTTGGTCTTGCTAGGCCTGGGCGCCGGAATGCTGTGGGAGGCAAAAGCAGCACCTAGCCGAAACCAACGGAAAGATAGAACCGATGGTCGGCAACCATAAACAGCCGGCTCACTGTTCATTGCACCGGCGGCCTTTGGCCGCCGGTGATCTCGGACGCTACCTAACCTTTTGGCGGTGGTTTCCGAAAGAATTTTGCTCAGGATAAGCGCCGTAGCGAACATCAAATGACAGACAGAGTGCCCATAACTACCAAAGCGGCCAAACCAAGTATTATTCCCAACTCAACCAACGGAGACACCCATGTTCAGCCACATCATGCTCGGCACCAACGATATCGAGCGGTCCAAGAAGTTCTATGACGCCGTGCTCGGCCTGCTGGGCGTGGGCGAGCCGGTGCGCAACGTGAATGCCACGGGGCAGACGCGGCTGTTCTACCGGCACGAGGGCGTGTCGTTCTGCCTGAGCGAGCCGATCAATGGCGAGCCGGCCACCTGTGCCAATGGCGGCACGGTGGGGTTCAAGTGCGTCTCGCCGGAGCAGGTGCAGCAGTTCCACGATGTGGCGGTGGCCAACGGCGGCACCTCCATCGAGCAGCCGCCGGGGCTGCGGGCGGGTTCGACGCTGTACCTGGCCTATGTGCGTGACCCGGACGGCAACAAGATCTGCGCGCTGCACCGTCCGGCGGCTTGATGGTCGATGCCGGCTGAAAGAGGCCGCCGCGGCGGGTGAGGCCGGCCGCGGCGGCGCTTGAGGCTCGGCCGGGGCGCTTCCGGCTCCGAGCCGCGAGCCCCGACCAGCCCGGCTCAGAACAAGCCGGTGATGCGGCCGTCGGGCGTGAGGTCGATGGCTTCGCTGGCGGGCACCTTGGGCAGGCCGGGCATGGTCATGACGTCGCCGCAGATCATGACGACGAATTCGGCGCCGGCCGCCAGGCGCACTTCGCGCACCTGCACGGTGTGGCCTTCGGGGGCGCCGCGCAGGGTGGGGTCGGTGCTGAAGCTGTACTGCGTCTTGGCCACGCAGACGGGGAAGTGGCCGTAGCCCGCGGCCTGCAGTTCGGCGATCTGGCGCTTGACCGCCGCGTCGGCGCTGATGTCGGCGGCGCCGTAGACCTTGGTGGCGATGGCGCGCATCTTGTCCCACAGGGGCAGTTCGTCGTCATAGACGTAGCGGGGCGCGCCGGGCGCGGTCTGCTGCTCGCACAGGTCGACCACCACGCGGGCGAGGTCGGCGGCGCCGGGGCCGCCTTCGGCCCAGTGGCGGGCCACCACCACGGGCGTGCCCAGGGCGTCGCAGTGGCGCACCAGCAGGTCGAGTTCGGCCGGGGTGTCGTGACTGCGGTGGTTGATGGCCACCACGGCGGGCAGGCCGTAGACCTCGCGCACGTTGCGGATGTGGCGTTCGAGGTTGACCAGGCCGCGTTCCAGCGCGGGCAGGTTCTCGGCCGAGACCTCCTTGACCTCCACACCGCCGTGGTACTTGAGCGCCCGCAGGGTGGCGACGATGACCACGGCCGAGGGCTTGAGCCCGGCCTTGCGGCACTTGATGTCGATGAACTTCTCGGCCCCCAGGTCGGCACCGAAGCCGGCCTCGGTGACGACGTAGTCGGCCAGCTTCAGCGCTGCCTGGGTGGCGATGACGGAGTTGCAGCCGTGGGCGATGTTGGCGAAGGGGCCGCCGTGGATGAGGGCGGGGTTGTGCTCCAGTGTCTGCACCAGGTTGGGCGCCAGGGCGTTCTTGAGCAGCACGGCCATGGCGCCTTCGGCCTTGAGGTCGCTGGCGCGCACGGGTTTGCGGTCGAAGGTCTGGCCGATGACGATGCGGCCCAGGCGCTCGCGCAGGTCGGTCAGGCTGGTGGCCAGGCAGAAGATGGCCATCACCTCGCTGGCCACCACGATGTCGAAGCCGTCCTGGCGCGGCCAGCCATTGGCCGGGCCGCCCAGACCCACGGTGATGTCGCGCAGGGCGCGGTCGTTCATGTCCACCACGCGGCGCCAGGCTATGCGGCGCGGGTCGATGCCCAGGGCATTGCCGTGGTGGATGTGGTTGTCGATCAGCGCGGCGAGCAGGTTGTTGGCCAGGGCGATGGCGGAGAAGTCGCCGGTGAAGTGGAGGTTGATGTCCTCCATGGGCACGACCTGGGCATGGCCGCCGCCGGCCGCCCCGCCCTTGAGGCCGAAGACCGGCCCCAGCGAGGGCTCGCGCAGGCAGATCAGCGCCTTCTTGCCGATGTGGGCCAGGGCGTCACCCAGGCCGACGGTGGTGGTGGTCTTGCCCTCGCCGGCCGGGGTGGGGCTGATGGCGGTGACGAGGATGAGCTTGCCGTCGGGCCTGTCCTTGAGGCTGGCGAGGTAGGCCAGGTCGATCTTGGTCTTGAAGTGGCCGTAGGGCTCGAGCGAGTCCTCGGGGATGCCCAGGCGCTCCTGCGCGATGGCGGTGATGCGTTGCAGGCGCGCGGCCTGGGCGATCTCGATGTCGGACTGCACGGGGCTCTTCCTCCTGGGCGTGACGATGCGGCGCGCGCGACATGGCGGGCGCTCCGCCCCATGTTGCCCGAGGCGGCGCCATCCACCAGCCGGGCCTATCCCGAGGTTGGCGGCCGCGCCGGCGGGGACGATCCACCGGGCTGTCACCCTGGCGTCACGGCAGGACGCGGCGAAGTCCTGGGCCCGGCCGGCTGCCCGTGCGGCCGGGGTCTGATCCCATCAGCTGGCAGGTCGGCACGGTGTTTTTGCCGACCTCGGCACGGCGGGGGCGGGAAGATGATGGGCATCGTCGGCCGCGCGGCCGTCCGCCCTACAGCCGGGCCGGAATCTGCCGAATGCAGA
>JBJOKP010000542.1:0-3024 GCA_046046045.1 Pseudomonadota bacterium
CCTGCCACGCCCTGGAGCCCGGCATCACCACGCCCACTGGCGCCTGCCTGCGGCAGAACCTGTCCATCTACCTGGGCCCGGACTGGTCCGAGCAGGTGCAGGGCACGCCCTATGCCGCCCTGGCCCTGGGTCTGCCGGAAGACGACGCGGCCTGCCGCCTGCGCCTGGATCAGCTGCTGGCCTGCACGGCCGTGCCCAAGCTGCTCTGGCTGCTGGATGCACGCACCGAGCGGCGCCTGCTGCGCTGGCTGGGCGAGGACGCCGCGCCAGATCAGGCGACCGCCGTCTTCCTGGTGGACGACCAGCTCTCGCGCGAGGACAGCAATTACCGCAGCCGCTACCACCGCGCCCAGATCGTCGCCCGCCGGGTGGACTCGCTGACCGACCAGCTCGCCCTGCTGCGCGGCGGCCTGGTGCTGATCAGCGAGGCCGGCCAGCTGCTGGCCGAGGTGGCGGCCCTGTCTGGCCTGCCCCTGGCCCTGCTCGATGGCCAGGGCCAGTGGGTCGAAGGCGGGCAACTTCAGCAGGCCGGCAGTGCCGAGCCCGCCGGCCGGGTGGCCGATGTCAGCCGCGTGCATGCCGCCGAAGGGCTGGATGCCTGGCTGGCCGGCCATGTCTCCTCCGGCTATGCGGCCCGCGCCGCCCAGGCCGCCATCCAGGCCGCGGCCCAGTCGGCCCAGACCCGCCTGGGTGGGGCCGCCTCGCCCTGGCAGGTTGCCCCCGGCGCGGCCGCCACCCTGGCCGAGCGCCTGCGCCCCTGGCTCCAGGCCGTGGGCGTGCAGGTGGTGACCACGCCGGCCTGAAGCGCCGGCGGCCTGGAAGTTCGACGCTCAGGCGAGCAAGGCCGTCGCTGGATCAGGCCAGCAAGGCCTGGGCGAACTCGCGGGCGTCGAAGGTCTCGAGGTCTTCCAGGGCCTCGCCCACGCCGATGAAATAGACAGGCACCACGCTGCCGCCGGCCTTCACGCGTTCCTGGCCCCAGAGAGCGATGGCGGCCAGCACGCCGCCCTTGGCTGTGCCGTCCAGCTTGGTCACCACCAGGCCGGTGAGGCCCAGCACGGCATCGAAGGCCTTGACCTGGGCCAGGGCGTTCTGGCCGGTGTTGCCGTCCACCACCAGCAGCACCTCGTGGGGCGCGCCCTCCATGGCCCGGCCCACGCTGCGGCGTATCTTGCGCAGCTCTTCCATCAGGTGGTTCTGGGTGGCGAGGCGGCCGGCGGTGTCGGCGATCACCACCTCGCAGCCACGCGCCTTGCCCGCCGTGACGGCGTCGAAACACACGGCCGCCGGGTCACCGCCGGCCTGGGCCACGATCTCCACCTGGTTGCGGTCGGCCCACACCGCCAGCTGTTCGCGCGCGGCGGCGCGGAAGGTATCGGCCGCGGCCAGCAGCACCTTGGCGCCGCCTTCGGCCAGATGGCGGGTGAGCTTGCCGATGCTGGTGGTCTTGCCCGCGCCGTTCACGCCCGCGACCATGATGACGGTGGGCGTGGCCTGGCGGCCGATCACCAGCGGGGCCTGCAGTGGCGCCAGCAGCTCGGCCAGGGCGGTGGCCAGCAGGGCCTTGACCTGGGCGGGATCGCTGGCGCCGGTGTCCTTGACGCGGCGCTTCAGGTCGGTGAGCAGAAATTCGGTGGCCGCCACGCCGGTGTCGGCCATGAGCAGCGCGGTCTCGAGCTCCTCGTAGAGGGCGTCATCGATGCGGGTGCCGGTGAAGACCTGGGCCAGGTTGGAGCCGGTGCGCTTCAGGCCGGCGGCCAGGCGGCCCAGCCAGTTGCTGCGCGGCGGGGCGGCAGGGGCGGGCGAAGCCGCCGACGACCAGGCGGCCGAGACCGTCGCCGCTGGGGCCGATCCTGCGCCGCTGCCTGCCGTTGTCGCAGCGGCTGCGGCTGCGGCTGCGGCTGCCAGGGGCGCTGGTGCCTCCGCGGGGGCGACCGCCTGGGTCGTGGGGGCGGGGGCGGCGGCCGGCTTGCGGCGGAAGAAGCTGAACATGGACCGGTGGCTGGCGTGGGAGGTCGAGGAGGAGAAAACCGGCGCGGATTGTAGGAAGCCGGGCCCTGGGCCCTGCCGGCCCAGGTTCGGATCCAGGCCCGGGCGCCTCAGCCCAGGGCGTCGTGCAGGGCCACGTATTCCTGGCTCAGCTTGTGGCGCGGGTCGAGGTGGATCATGGGCAGGGCGCGCTCATGGCTTTCCTTGATCTTGACCGAGCTGCTGAGGTAGGGCTGCAGCACCGGCAGGCCCTCGGCGATGAGGTCATTCACCATCTTCACCGGCAGGTTGGCGCGCGGCTGGAACTGGTTGACCACGATGCCGCCCACCACCAGCTCGCGGTTGTGGTCGGCCTGGATCTCGGCCACGTTGTCCAGCAGCGTGTAGAGGGCCTTGCGGGCGAACTCGTCGCAGTCGATCGGGATCAGGCAGGCCTGGGCCGCGATCAGGGCCGAGCGGGTGTAGAAGTTCAGCGCCGGCGGCGTGTCGATGTAGATGCGGTCATACACGCCGGCCAGCTCGGCCAGGGCGTCGCGCAGCTTGTAGATCTTGTAGCGCGACTCCAGCTTGCCGTGCAGCTCGTCGAGCTGGGGCGTGCTGGGCATGAGCCGCAGGTTGGCGAAGGGCGTGTCGATGGCGAATTCGTCGGCGCCCTTGGTGTGCACGGTGAAGCGCAGGGTCTGGTCGAAGAAGCCGGCCGCGCCGGTCTCGTCCTCGCCGGCCTCGCGGCCCAGCAGGTACTGGGTCGAATTGCCCTGGGCGTCCAGGTCGACCAGCAGGGTGGAGAGGCCTTGCGAGGCGCTGATGGCCGCGAGGTTGCTGGTGATCGTCGACTTGCCGACGCCCCCCTTCTGGTTGAACACGACGCGGCGCATGACGGGCTCTCCTGTGGCGGATGGTTCGGGAACGGACGGGGCAGGCAGCTGGCCGGCGGCATTCAGTCCGCACTCCGGCACTCACCCCGTCCGGACAGGGATTGTGCAATGCAACATCGTGCAGGCCTTACACCGCGGTGACGTGCCGGGAACATGGCCT
>JBJOKP010000543.1:0-3023 GCA_046046045.1 Pseudomonadota bacterium
CATGCTCATCATCTGCCGCAGCATCGCGCGCGAACGGCGCTGAGCCACACTGAGCGGGGCTGAGCGGCAGCGCTGTCCCACGGGCGGCGAGCCGCCCTCGGGCTCACTTCCAGCCGGCGCGGTCGAAGACCTTCTGGGCGTTGGCGGCATTGCGCGCCAGGTCGCCCACCGGCAGGGCATCGGGCTTGAACTTGCCCAACGACTCCAGTTCCTTGTTGGCCACGGCGGCGCTGGCCACCACCGGCCATTCGTTGTTGCCGTCGGCGAAATAGGCCTGGGCCTGGTCGCTGGCCAGGTATTCAAGGAATTTCACGGCCGCCTCCTTGTGCGGCGCGTGCTTGAGCACACCGGCGCCCGACACGTTGATGTGCGTGCCCCAGCTCTTCTGGTTGGGCCAGACGATGCCCACGGCCTTCATTGCCGCCACGTCGTCGGCCTTGGTCGAGCGCAGCAGGCGAACCAGGTAGTAGGTGTTGGAGACGGTGACGCCACATTCACCGGCGGCCACGGCCTTGATCTGGTCGGTGTCGCCCCCCTTGGGCCCGCGGGCGAAGTTGGCCACCAGGCCCTTGGCCCAGTCCTGCGCCTTGGCCTCGCCGTCATGGGCGATGAGGGCCGCGCCCAGCGAGAGGTTGTAGGGGTGGGAGCCCGAGCGCATGCAGACCTGGCCCTTCAGCGCCGGGCCGGCCAGGTCCTCGTAGGTCTGCACCTGCTCGGCCTTGAGCGCGGCCTTGTTGTAGACGATCACGCGCGCCCGGGTCGAGAAGCTGAACCAGGTGGGCGTGCGCAGGGCCGCCGGCACGCGGGCTTCGAGCAGCTTGCTCTGCACCGGCTGGAACAAGCCCAGGCTGTCGGCCACCTCCAGGCGCGAGGCATCGACGGTGATGAGGATGTCGGCCGGGCTCTTGGCGCCCTCGTTGCGCAGGCGCTCGACCAGTTCGTCCTCCTTGCCGTCGAGCCGGTTGATCTTGATGCCCGTGGCCTTGGTGAAGTTGGCGTAGAGCGCCTCGTCGGTCTGGTAATGCCGCGCCGAGTAGATGTTGATTTCCTGGGCCTGGGCCTGACCCAGTGCGGGCAGGGCGAGGCCGGCCGCCAGGGCCAGCGCGGCCGGCAGGGCCTTCATCGACAGGGAACGACGGGAAGTTGGGCGAGTGATCGGGCGCATGGAGCAAGGCGGGCAGGTCCCGCGGTCAGCGTGGAAGAAAGGCCAGAGGCCCACCCCGCCACAGGAGCGGGAGGGCGCGGCCAGCCTCAGGGTTTGAGCATCTTAACAAGAATGATTCTCATTAAGATGTGATCTGCCGCAAACGCCGTGCGCGTCACCAGCCCTCCGGACCCGGCCCGCTTCGATCCAGCCCGCTTCGATCCAGCCCGGATTTCGCCTCAGCCTTCGGCCAGCATGCCGCGCCGTTCGATGAAGTCCACCACCTCGGCCAGGCCGGCGCGGGTCTTCAGATTGGTCATCACATAGGCCTTGCCGGCGCGCATGCGCTGGGTGTCGGCCTCCATCACGGCCAGGTCGGCGCCCACGTGCGGCGCGAGGTCGGTCTTGTTGATGACGAAGAGGTCGCTCTTGGTGATGCCTGGGCCGCCCTTGCGCGGAATCTTCTCGCCCGCGGCCACGTCGATCACGTAGATGGTCAGGTCGCTCAGTTCCGGGCTGAAGGTGGCGGCCAGGTTGTCGCCGCCCGATTCGATGAAGACCACGTCGGCATTGGGAAACTTGTCCAGCATGCGGTCCACCGCCTCGAGGTTGATCGAGGCATCCTCGCGGATCGCCGTGTGCGGGCAGCCACCGGTCTCCACGCCCATGATGCGTTCGGGCTCCAGCGCGCCGGCCACCGTGAGCAGGCGCTGGTCTTCCTTGGTGTAGATGTCGTTGGTGACCACCACCAGGTCCCACTGCTCGCGCATGGACTTGCAGAGCATCTCGACCAGCGTGGTCTTGCCCGAGCCCACCGGGCCGCCCACGCCCACGCGCAGGGGCGGCAGCTTGCGGGTACGGCCGGGGATGTGGTGCAGGGCGCTCATGGGCTGGATCCTTGGGAAGTCGTGGAGAAAAAGGCAGAGGGGCAGCCCGGGATCTTAGGAGGCCATGCCCGGGCGCCACGGAACCGTGCAAGCCACATGCCTGGGTGGACCGGGACACCGCCAGAATCCGGCCATGACTCCGAGCGCAGCCCCTGCTTTCCGCCTGCCAGGCGAACCCATTGCCGATCACCCGCGGAGCGCGGCCTGATGGACATCGTCGACTGCCTGGTCATCGGCGCCGGCGTGGTGGGCCTGGCCATCGCGCGGGAACTGGCCCAGGCTGGCCAGGAGGTCATCGTCTGCGAGGCCGAGACGGCCTACGGCACGGGAGTCTCGGCGCGCAACAGCGAGGTCATCCACGCCGGGCTGTACTACGAGCCGGGCTCGCTCAAGTCCCGCCTCTGCATCGAAGGCAAGCAGTTGCTCTACGCCTATTGCGCCGAGCGTGGCATCGCCCACCGGCGCTGCGGCAAGCTGGTGGTGGCGCCCGACGAGGCCGGCAGCCGCAAGCTCGCCGCCTTTGCCGAGCGCGCCCGCGCCCAGGGCGTCACCGATCTGCAGCCCCTCAGCCAGGCTGAGGCCCAGGCGCTGGAGCCGGCGCTGCGATGCCACAGCGCCCTGCTCTCCCCCTCCAGCGGCCTCATCGACAGCCACGGCCTCATGACCGCCCTGCTGGGTGATGCCGAGGCCGCCGGCGCCCTGCTGGCCGTCGCCAGCCCGGTGCTGGCGGCGCGGCGCGAGGGAGACCGCTGGCGGGTGCACACAGGCGGGGCCGAAGGCATGGAGCTCGGCGCGCGCTGGCTCATCAACGCCGCGGGGCTGCAGGCCCAGTCCATCGCCGCGCGCATGACAGGTTTTCCGGCCGCAGCCATCCCGCGCCGCCATCTGGCCAAGGGCCACTACTTCTCGCTCGCCGGGTCGGCACCCTTCCAGCGCCTGATCTACCCCATGCCGGTGGATGGCGGTCTGGGCGTGCACCTCACGCTGGACCT
>JBJOKP010000544.1:0-3022 GCA_046046045.1 Pseudomonadota bacterium
CCGAAGACCGGGAAGCCGTCGGGGCCCAGCAGCTCCAGCCGGGCGGCATGGGCGGTGGCGGAGGCCAGGTCGGCCGGCAGGGCGGCGTCCAGCCAGTCATAACCCAGGGCGGCGCCCTGGCGCAGGCGGCGGCTGCGGCTGGCCCTGGACAGGATCTGGCCGTGGTGCCAGCGCTGCGCCTTGCCCTGGGCCTGCAGAGGGGCACCCAGCGGCTTGCCGGCGGCGCTGAGCCACTGCAGCGCCAGGTCGAGCTCGACGCGGCCGCCGATCCAGGCCGGGCCCAGCTCGTCGGGCGTCACCAGCAGCGGGGCCCAGTGGGCCGGGCCTTCCAGGCCGAGGTCGGCGGCAGCGGCGTCGCCCTCGGCCTCGTCCGCGGGGTCGGCCGCGTCGTCGCCGGCCTGGGGCGGATTCATCTGCCAGCGCAGGTAGAGGCCCAGCAGGCGGATGGCCTCCAGGCCCTGGGCCGGTGCGGCGCCCAGCGGCAGCTCGCCGGTGATGCTGGCGATGCCGGCCTGCACACGGGCCGGCCAGCGCCCTTCGGGCAGGGCCAGATCGGCGCGCGGGCCGCGCAGGTCGTCGCCCGGGGCGGACTGCAGCTGCGGCCGCGGCGCCCGGCCGCGCCGCGGCACGGCCGGCGGCACGGGCTGCCAGGCCCAGTGGGCCAGGCGAGGCAGGGGGGCCATGCAGTTGGCCGGGTCGAAGGGGAAGGCGTGGCGGGCCTTGCCGTGGTCCAGCGTGAGGGCGAGTTCCTGCAGCTGCGGGGCCACGAAGTTCCAGTCGTCCAGCAGATGCTGCAGCCGGGTGGCGCGGTCGTTGGCAAAGACGGCGCGGGTCAGGTCGCGCGAGACGACGACCAGGTGGCCGTCGCGGCTGCCGTCGGCATAGGTGGCAAGTTTCATGAAGCTGGCGGATGCCGGTCGGAACGCATCTTTGATTGTAGATTTCGCCTCCGTGCCCCCCCTCGCCCCGCCCCTGCAGCCATCCTTGCCCGACCCGACCGTCCTGCCCGAGGCGCAGGAGCGGCTGCGCCCGGGGCGCACCCGGCGCCGCCGCCGGCTGGGCCTGGCCGGGCTGACCGGCCTGGTCGCCCTGCTGCACCTCGGGCTGGCCGAACTGGCCGGTGTGAGTGGCTTTGCGGGGCTGGCCGGGCTGGCGACGGTGGCCGGCATGGGCCTGCTGCCCAGCCGCCAGGCTGACGCCGCGGTGCCGGCCGAGCCACAGACCCTGGCCGCGGGGGGCGTGACGCCCTTGCGCCAGCCGGCGAGCTGGCACTTTCGCGTGGCGCCGGCCGTCGAGGCGCCCGAGGCGGTGGCTGCAGGGGTGGCGATTGCGACCGATCCGGCCGGCACTGCCCCCATCGCCCGTACCGGGGCGCGACGCTCTCCGGGCGGCCACGCGGAGGCGCCTACTCCGGCGGCTGCTCTTGTGGATGAGTCGCCTGCCCGGGCATCGGCGCCCGCCGCCACCTTGGCCCCGGTTTCAAGCGACCTGGCTGCATCGGATGAGACCGAGGATGGCACCGAGATCGCTGATGCGGCAGATGCCCAGGCCGGCCCGGTGCAGGATGGGTCCCGGCCGGTCCTGCTGGCCCAGGCAAGCCCCACCGGCGCGCCGCGTGGCCGGGCGGCACCAGCCCAGGCTCAAGCGTCCGGCACGACGCCAGCTGCGGCTGCAAACGTTGCGGGAACTGCAGGCGGACCTGCCCTGCCCCTGGCCCTGCCGCCGCCGGCCGCCGACCTGGCCTACGAACTCCGGCGCGGGCCGCTGGCGGGCAGCGGGCGACTGTTGTGGCGGCCGGCCGGCAGCGGCGCCAGCGCCAGCTACCAGCTCAGGCTGGAAGCGCGGGTGCCGGTGCTGGGCCTCATCTTCAGCGAGACCAGCAGCGGCGGCTTCGACCGCCTGGGCCTGGCGCCGCTGCGCCATACCGAGAAGCGCCTGCGCAAGAGTGAACGGGCGCTGAGCTTCACCCGCGATGCCAGCGGCGGCGGGGTGCTGAGCTTCTCGGCCAGCCCGGCCCGCCTGCCCATCCCGCCCGGCGCCCAGGACCGGGTGAGCTGGCTGGTGCAGCTGAGCGCCCTGGTGGCCGGCGCCATCCAGACCGCGGCCGGCGGCGCCAGCCCGGCGCCCGGACAGGCCCAGGCCCTCCTGCGCCGCAACTGGCCGGCCGCGGGCGTGGCGGTGCCGGTGGCCAGCGTGCATGGCGACCTGCGCACCTGGCAGTTCCGCCTGCGACCGGCCGAGGCGGCGGATGGCGGCCTGCTGCGGCTGGAACGCCGCCCGCCGACGGGTGACTACGACACCACGGCCGAGGTCTGGCTGGATCCGGCCCGCCATGCCTGGCCGGTGCGCCTGCGCCTGACCGAGGCCAGCGGGGAGGTGCTGGAACTGCGCCTGGAGTCGCTGCGCGAATGATCAATTCCGGTGCATGGCGGGGCAGGCAATCGTCTCTTCCGGCACGAATCCGGGCCACGCCGGGCCGTCCGACGGTGGGTCAGCCCCAGGGGCACTTCAGTTTGGTGCGTGGTCGCCGAAACAGTGGGTAAGGCCACCGACACATCCCCTCCCACCCCACAAGGTGAACGAGGTCTGGACCGGTCGGGGGCAGGAGACCCATCATGGAAATGCTCTACAACTCCGACAACTTCGCGGTCGTTCACTTCGAGATCCGCGCCGACCGTCCCGCCATCAACATGGCCCTGATCGACCTGGCCGACGAAGCTCCCCTGCTCTCGCGCGGTGGCTACGAAATCGTCGACAAGTCCAGCCGCCGCGAGATCTACCTGGACGGCCCCATGGCCGAGCAGTTCAAGCGCGGCGTCGAGACCCTCATCACCCACGAGCCCGACGAGGATCAGGTCGACGACTTCCTGGCCGGCTACGCTGCCCTGGCCCATCACCCCGTCGTGCTGCACTAGGCCTGCTGCACTAGGCCATCAAGGACGCGCCGGCCCATCCGCCGGCCTGTTCGATCCATGACAGCCGGCCCGCGGGCCGGCTGTTTCTTTTCCACCCGGATCCAGGC
>JBJOKP010000545.1:0-3017 GCA_046046045.1 Pseudomonadota bacterium
CTCTTCCTGAGCCTGGAACTGGCCGCCCAGGGTGATGAAGTAGCCCTCTGGCAGCCGGGTCTGGGCGACGACCTTGCGGATGTCGGCCACGATCTCGGAGAGCGCACGGCCGGAGGCGTTGGCCGACAGCACGATGCGCCGCTTGCCATCGTCCCGGCTGATCTGGTTCGGACCGTCCCCCTCCTCGATGGACGCCACCCTGGACAGCGGGATGCGACCCAGCGGTGTCTCGAGGAGGATCTGGCCGAGGCCCTCGACCGACCGTGCCGACTCGGGCAGCTTGACCATCAGCGCAAAGCGCCGGCCACCCTCGACGACCTGGGTGACTCTCTCGCCCTCGACCAGGCGCTGCAGGGTGGCCAGCACCTGCGGCGCCGGCAGGCCGTACTGCGCCGCCGCGGCATCGTCGAGGCGCACCTTGATCTGCGGCGCCAGCACCTGCTTCTCGATGGCCAGGTCGGCGATGCCGGGGATGGTGGCCAGCCTGGCGCGCAGCACCTCGGCCTGCCCGCGCAGCGCGTCGAGATCCTCGCCATGGATCTTCACCGCGATCTGCGAGCGGACGCCGGACAGCATGTGGTCGATGCGGTGCGAGATCGGCTGACCGATCTCGATCGCGGCGGGCAGATTGGCCAGCCTGGCGCGGATGTCGGCCCGCACCTCGTCCATCGACCGGGTCAGCTCGGGGGCAGGCTTCAGGCCGACGTCAAGCTCGCTGACGTGGACGCCCTCGGCATGTTCGTCCAGTTCGGCCCGGCCGCTTCGACGCCCCACATGCGTGACCTCGGGCACCTGGCTCACCAGCAGTTCGGCCCGGCGCGCGAGCGCCGAGCTTTCGGTGAGCGTGACACCGGGATTCAGCCGCAGGCCGATCAGCAGCGTGCCTTCGTTGAAGGGTGGCAGGAAAGTCGTCGGAAAAAGGGGCACTGCAAGTGCCGCGGCTGCCACCGCGATGCCCGCCACCGTCATGGCCGCCCTGGGCCGGTTCAGCACCGCGTCCAGGCGGTTGCGGTAGCGCGCCTTGAGCCAGGCGAGCACCTGGGTGTCGCCATGGTCCAGATGCGTCATCCGCGGCAGCAGGTAGACGCTGAGGACCGGCGTGATCGTGACCGACACCACCAGCGACGCCAGCGTGGAGACGATGAAGGCGATGCCCAGCGGCACGAAGAGCCTGCCCTCCAGTCCCGGCAGCGCGAACAACGGGATGAAGACCAGCACGATGATCACCGTGGCGTAGAGGATGGCCGAGCGCACTTCCATCGTGGCCCGGCCGATCACCTCGACCGGATGAAGTCGGCGGTCCGGATGTCGGGTCCGATCCTCCTTCAGCCGTCGCAGCACGTTCTCGATCCCGACCACGGCGTCGTCCACCAGCCCGCCAATGGCGATGGCCAGGCCGCCGAGCGTCATCGTGTTGATCGACAGTCCGAAGTGGCGGAAGACGAGCGCCGTGATGAAGATCGACACCGGGATCGCCGTGAGGGCAATGAGGGTCGGCCGCAGCGTGCCCAGGAAGAAGAACAGGATCACGGCGACGAAGACTGACGCGCCGATCAGCTTGCCCTGCAGCGTGGTGATCGAAGCCTCGATGAAGCTGGCCTGCCGGAACGTCACGCGCGGCGCCTGCATGCCGGCCGGCAGCGAGGCCTGCAATCCGGCCAGCGCGTCCTCGATGGCCTGGGTCAGCGCGATCGTGTCGGCCGCGGGCTGCTTCTGGATGCCCAGGATGACGGCCGGCTTGCCCTCGAAGCCGGCGTCCCCACGCCTGAGGGCGGCCGAGAAGCTGACCTCGGCGATCTGGCGCAGCAGGATGGGCTGTCCCCTGTTCGCCGTGATGGCGAGATTCTTCAGGTCCTCCAGCCGCGAGGTGCGGCCGAGATGGCGGATCAGGACCTCGCGGCCGTTGAGTTCCAGGAAGCCACCGGACGTGTTTGCCGAATAGCCCTTGAGCGCGGTCTCCAGGGCGCCGTGAGTGACGCCCAGTTCGGCCATGCGCGCCGTGTCCGGCTTCACCTGGAACTGCCGCACCTCGCCGCCGATCGGGATCACCTGCGCAACGCCTGGCACCGACAGCAGGCGCGGGCGCAGCACCCAGTCGGCATATTCGCGCACGGCCATCGGGCTGAGGGAGGGTGTGCCCAGGGTCGCAGCACTCGCAGCCTCCCGAGGCGGCTCGGCATTGCCCGGCGGATCGAAGGGAATAGCGATCTGCATGATCTCGCCCATGATCGAGCTGATCGGTCCCATGCGCGGCACCACGCCCGGGGCCAGCCCTTCCTCCATCGAGGCCAGCCGCTCCGCGACGAGCTGGCGGGCACGGAAGATGTCGGTGTGCCAGTCGAAGGTGACGTAGAGGAAGGACAGGCCGGCCGACGAGGTGGAGCGCACGGATTCCACGCCGGGCAACCCGTTCATCGTGGTCTCGAGCGGGACGGTGATGAGTTGTTCGACCTCCTCGGCGGCCATGCCACCGGCCTCGCTCATGAGGGTGACCGTGGGCTTGTTGAGGTCGGGGAAGACGTCCACCGGTGTGCGGGACAGGGTGAATGCGCCATAGGCCATGAGCACGACGCTGGCGATGATCACCAGGAGCCGGTTCGCCAGGCTGTTGTCGAGGAGCCACTTGAACATTGCGCTCCCCTCAGCGGATCTGGTTGATCAATGTCGCGCCCTGCGTGGCGACGCGATCTCCCGCCTTCAGGCCCGAGGTCACCACGACTGTGACGCCGTCCAGCGGCTCGACGGTCACCGTGCGCGGCTCGAAGCGCTCGGGCGCGGCCTTGACCCAGACCATGGTCTGGTTGGCCGGGCTCTTCATCAGCGAGGCCGCCGGCACGGCGATGCCCTTGACCTTCTCCCTGCCCTGCACGAAGACGCGCACCGGTTGGCCCAGGGCCAGCGACGCGAGCACCTTGCCTTCGGCACGAAAGGCCAGCGGCAGGGCCTGCTCGCGCAGGCTGCGCGCCACACCGACCAAGGTCAGCGGCACACGCTCCTTGCCCATGGCCAGGCTGGCG
>JBJOKP010000546.1:0-3014 GCA_046046045.1 Pseudomonadota bacterium
GGCGACCCCCACGGGCGTGATGCCGGCGGCCCCCCAGGGGCCGGGCCCAGCGGACCCAGCCCCGGCACCGCGCTGGCGCGACAGCGTGGCGCGCATCCTGCCCATGGCCTGGCCGGTCATGGTTGGCCAGCTGGCGGTGCTGGCCTTCGCCACCTTCGACACCTTGCTGGTCGGCCGCCTGGGCGGCACGCAGCTGGCCATGCTGGCGGTGGGCTGGGCGGCCTATGTGACCTGCTTCGTCGGCCTGATGGGCACGGTGATGGCCATCGGCCCGCTGGCGGGGCGGGCCTTCGGCGCGGGTGATCGGCAGGCGGCGGGCGACTGGCTGCACCAGACCCTCTGGCTGGCCGCGGGCCTGGCGGTGCCGGGCGTGGCCCTGCTGGTCTGGCCCGAGCCCTTCCTGCAGCTGTCCCAGGCCTCGCCCGAACTGGCGGCCGGCACGCGGGCCTATCTGCGCAGCGTGGCGCCGGCCCTGCCGGCGGCCCTGCTGTTCGCCGCCTTCCGCGGCTTTGCCGGGGCCATCTCGCAGCCGCGCCAGGCCATGCGTTACCAGCTCGCCGCGCTGGGGCTCAAGCTGCCGCTCTCGGCCTTGCTGGTGCTGGGCCTGGACACGCCCTGGGGCCGCCTGCCCGGCCTGGGCGTGACCGGCTGCGGCCTGGCCACCAGCTGCGCCATGTGGCTGCAGGTGCTGCTGGCCTGGCGGGCGCTCAGGCGCGAGCCCATCTATGCAGGCTTCGGCGTGCGCCTGGGCTGGCCGTGGCGCCACCGCAGCCTGGCGGCGGACGCGGACCCGACCGGTCACGACGCCCTGCACCCGCCGCGCCGCGCCGCCCTGCTGGCCCTGCTTCGCCTGGGTCTGCCCATGGGACTGGCGGTGCTGGTGGAGGTGAGCGGCTTCACCTTCATGGCCATCTTCATCGCCCGCCTGGGGCCGGCGGCGGTGGCTGGCCACCAGGTCACCGCCAATCTGGTGGCCATCCTCTTCATGGTGTCGCTGGGCATCGCCACGGCGACGGCCAATCTGGTGGCGCAGGACATCGGGGCGGGCCGCCTGCTGCATGCCCGGCGCCTGGGCTGGCACGGCCTGGCCCTGGCCGGCGCCATCGGCCTGCTGCTGGGTGGCGCCCTCACGCTGGGCCGGCAGACCGTGGTGGGTTTCTACACGACGGAGCCGGCGATTGCGGCCGTGGCCGTGCCGCTGCTGGCCCTGGCCCTGGTCTTCCATGTGCTCGATGCCGTGCAGACCGTGGCGGCCTTTGCGCTGCGGGCCTGGCATTTCGCCACCGGCCCGCTGCTGGTCTACGCCGTGGCGGTGCGGGGCGTGGGCTTGGGTGGCGGCTACGTGCTGGCCTTCCACGGCCCGGCCGGCCGGTCCGCCTGGCTGCAGGGGCCGCAGGCCTTCTGGGCCGCCTCGACCACCGGCCTGGGCCTGGCGGCCCTGGCGCTCTGCGGCCTGCTGCTCTGGGCGCCGGCCGCCCAGGCCACCCGGCCGGCGACCCCGCGCCGAGCGTGAAGCAAGAAGCCGGAGGGCTGGCCGCCAGCCGGCGCTCAGCGCGGCCGAACCGCGCTGGCGGCCTCCGCGGCAGCGAGTTCCTGGATGTCCTCGGGCGCGTTGCCGGGCAGTTCCAGCACGAAGCAGCTGCCGCCGCCGTCGCGGCCCTCGCAGCGCACTCGGCCGCCATGGCGCTCGGCGATCTGACGCACCAGGGCCAGCCCCAGGCCGACGCCACCCGCCTGTTCACTGTGGCCGGGCAGGCGGTAGAAGGGCTCGAAGATGCGCTGGCGCTCGGCCTCGGGCACGCCGCTGCCGCGGTCGCAGACCTCGGCCCGCCAACCATCCGCACCCCAGGGCAGGAATCGCAGCAGGATGTCGGCACCGCCGTAGCGGCGGGCGTTTTCCAGCAGGTTGCGCAGGGCGCGACGCAGCAGGCGTTCATCGCCATGTACCTCGACCCGGGCACCGGCGGGTGCCACCAGTTCGGTCTGCGCCCCCACACGGGCGGCCTCGTCGGCCCCCAGGTCCAGCAGGCGCACGCGGTCCCAGACGATGCTGGCCTGGCCGTCGAGCCGGCTGGCCAGCAGCACTTCCTCGACCAGGGCGTCGAGTTCGCGGATGTCGCGCTCGATCTCGGCCCGGAGGCGCTGGCGCTGTTCGGTGCCCACGCTCTCGAACAGGGAGATGGCCATCTTCATGCGCGCCAGGGGTGAGCGCAGCTCATGGCTGGCGTTGGCCAGCAGCGAGCGGTTGGAGCGCACCAGGGCCTCGACCCGCTCGGCGGCGCGGTTGAAGCTGCCGGCCAGCGAGGCCACCTCGTCGCGACCTTCCTCGGGCACACGGTGATCCAGCCGGCCGGCACCAAAGGTATCGACACCGCGCTTGAGGTCCTCCAGGCGTCGCGTCAGCCGCCGGACCACGGGGTAGGAGCCCAGGGCAATGGCCAGGAAGATGCCCATCATCAGCACCAGCAGGCGCGAGGCCTCGTCGCGCCAGACTTCGGTCGGGCCCGGCAGCAGGCGTTCGATGGTGCGGTCGATCCAGTCACGCTCATGCGAGGGGAAGCCGCCACGCGCCAGGGGGCGATCGCCGCCGGGATGCAGGCCTGCCGGGTCCATGCCACCATCGTCGACGAAGGCCGGCCGGCTGGGGGGAATGAGGCTGGAGCCTTCGCCGGAGAGTTCCACGCGCAGGCGCTGGCGCGGCCGCACCAGCCAGAGGGCGCGGCCATCACTCAGCTCCACCCGGGTGGGATGCGCCACGACGGCCCCTTCATGGGCCTCGACATCGGCATAGAGGTCGGAGGTGGCAATGCGACGACCGTCGGCGGCATCCAGGGCAACCGCCAGGCGCAAGCGACTCGCCCAGTCCAGCAGGGCCGAACGCTGGGCTGCATCAGTGGCCGAGACCGGGGGCAAGCTGTGTTCAAGCAACTGGGCCCAGGCGGCCGTGCGCTGGCTGACGGCCTGGGCAATGCGACCCTGTTCGGCCTCGGCATGGCGGCGCAGCAGGCCGCTCG
>JBJOKP010000547.1:0-3011 GCA_046046045.1 Pseudomonadota bacterium
CGAAGACGGCCAGCTTGTCCTGCGGCCACCAGCTCTCGAAGCCCTGCTGGATCATGCGCGGCCCGCCGATGCCCTGGGCCTGCAGGCCGGGCCAGCGGGCCTTGAGTCCGCCCAGCAGCAGGCTGGCGAGCAGGTCGCCCGAGGCCTCGCCGGCCACCATGGCCAGGCGGGGGACGTCAGGCAACGTGCTCGACGGGGACGAGCCAGGCGCAGCCAGCGCGGCTGCGGCATTCGCCGGCGCCATGGGGCTCAGCGCACCAGGCCGCGCTTGGCCGCCGCGATGAAGTCCAGCATGGTCGCCACGTCCGCGGCCGAGCCCTCGACGCCAGCCTCGGCCTGGCCCAGGGCGATGATGGCGTCGACCGACTTCTCCAGCGTCAGGCCGTCGCGGAACAACAGCTTGTGCATCTGCCGGATGACGCTGCAGCGTTCGTTCGTATAGCCGCGCCGGCGCAGGCCGGTGAGGTTGACCGAACGCACCGCCAGCGGATGGCCGTCCACGGTCATGAAGGGCGCGACGTCCTGGGCCACATGGGCCTGGAAGCCGATCATGGCGTGGGCGCCGATGTGGCAGAACTGGTGGATGCCGGACAAGCCGCCGATGGTGGCCCAGTCACCCACGTGCACATGGCCAGCCAGGGTGGCGTTGTTGGCCAGCACGCAGTGGCTGCCCAGCCTCACGTCATGGGCCAGGTGGACGTAGGCCATGATCCAGTTGTCGCTGCCCACCCGGGTGATGCCTTCTTCCTTGAAGGTGCCGGTGTTGAAGGTGCAGAACTCGCGGATGGTGTTGCGGTCGCCGATCACCAGTTCGGTGACCTCGCCGGTGTGGGCCATGTCCTGCGGCAGGGCGCCGATGGAGGCGAACTGGAAGATGCGGTTGTCGCGGCCGATGGTGGTGCGGCCCTCGACCACGCAGTGCGGGCCGATGAACGTGCCCGCGCCGATGCGCACCTGCGGGCCGACCAGGCTGTAGGCGCCGACCTCGACGCCCTCGTCCAGTTGCGCCCCCGGGTCGACCAGGGCGGTGGGGTGGATGCGGGTGGCCATGATGATGCTGCGGCGGGCGGGCTCAGTTCACCTTGCGCATGGTGCACATGAGCTCGGCCTCGACGGCCGTCTCGCCGCCGACGCTGGCCTTGGCCTTGTACTTGTAGATGCCGCCGCGGGCGCGGTCGATCTCGGCCTCGAGGATGAGCTGGTCGCCCGGCTCGACCACACGCTTGAAGCGGGCGCCGTCGATGCCGACGAAGTAGACC
Source organism: Pseudomonadota bacterium (assembly GCA_046046045.1). Taxonomy (GTDB): domain Bacteria; phylum Pseudomonadota; class Gammaproteobacteria; order Burkholderiales; family Burkholderiaceae_C; genus Sphaerotilus. The sequence continues at coordinate 1,260 of JBJOKP010000547.1, forward strand.
ACCGTGTTTTCGTCGGGCTCCTGGCCCATGGACGAGAAGGACAGCAGGGCCGCGGCCTGGGCCAGGGCTTCGAGCATCAGCACGCCGGGCATGACCGGGCGGTGCGGGAAGTGGCCCATGAAAAAGGGCTCGTTGATGCTGACATTCTTGAGCGCCTTGATGCGCTTGTCCTTCTCCAGCTCGATCACGCGGTCCACCAGCAGGATGGGGTAGCGGTGCGGCAGCAGCTTGAGGATCTTGTGGATGTCGAGCACGGGTTCGGTCATGACGGGTCGCGCGGGGCGTCCTGGTTCGGTTCTTCGGAAAACTTCTTCTCGAGCGCCCGCAGGCGGTCGCGCAGGGTGTGCAGCTGGCGCAGCGTGGCCGCGTTCTTCTCCCACGACGCATTGTCATCGAGGGGGAAGACGCCGCTGTACTGGCCCGGCTGGCGCAGCGAACGCATCACCACGCTGGCAGCGGAGATGTGGACCCCGTCGGCCAGGCTCAGGTGGCCCAGCACGATGGCGCCGCCGCCCACGGTGCAGCCCTTGCCGATGCGGGCGCTGCCGGCGATGCCCACGCAGCCGGCCATGGCGCTGTGGTCGCCGATCTGCACGTTGTGGCCGACCTGGATGAGGTTGTCGAGCTTCACGCCCTGGCCGATCACGGTGTCGTCCAGCGCGCCGCGGTCGATGCAGGTGTTGGCGCCGATCTCGACGTCGTCACCCACGGCCACGCCGCCGAGTTGTTCGATCTTTTCCCAGCGGCCCTGGGTGGGCGCGAAGCCGAAGCCGTCCGAGCCGATCACCACGCCGCTGTGCAGCAGGCAGCGCGCACCCAGCCGGGTGCCGTGCATGAGGGTGACCCGTGGCGCGAGGCGGGTGCCGGCCCCGATCTGCACGCCCGCGCCGACAAAACACTGGGCGCCGATGACCGCGCCTTCACCGATCACGGCACCGGCCTCGATCACGGCCTGCGGGCCTACCGTCACACCGGCGCCAAGCCGGGCCGAGGCATCGACCACGGCCGTGGCATGCACGCCGCTGGCCTGGGCCGCACGACCGCGTGCGGCCCACCACTGGGTGAGGCGGGCGAAGTAGAGGTAGGGATCGGGGGTGACGATGGCCGCGGGCCGGGTGGCCACGGCCTCGCGCAGGGCCTCGCCCACGATCACGCAGCCGGCGGCGCTGGCCTGCAGGGCGGCGCGGTAGCGCGGATGGGCGACGAAGCTGATCTCGTCCACCTGGGCCTGCTCCAGCGGCGCGATGCGCCGCAGGCGGAGGGCACCATTGCCCAGGAGCTCGCCGCCCAGGGCGGCGACCAGTTCGGCCAGCGCCGGTGCGGCAGGCTGGGTGTTCACTTCTGGGCGTCGATGGCCTTGATCACCTTGTCGGTGATGTCCACGCGCTTGGAGGCAAAGACCGCCTCCTGCACGATGAGGTCGTATTTCTCGGCCTCGTAGATCTGCTTGATGACCTTGTTGATGCGGTCGATCAGGCCGCTCAGCTCTTCCTGGCGGCGCTGGTTCAGGTCTTCCTGGAACTCGCGGCGCTTGCGCTGCAGGTCGCGGTCCTGTTCGACCAGGTCGCGCTGGCGGCGGTTGCGCTCGCTCTCGGACAGCGTGGGCGCGTCCTTCTCCAGCTTGTCGGCCGCCGCCTTGATGCGGTTGCCGTTGTCGTTCAGATCCTTGTCGCGCTTGGCGAAGTCGGCTTCCAGCTTGGCCTGGGCGGCCTTGGCCGGCGCGGCGTCGCGCATGATGCGATCGGAGTTGAC
>JBJOKP010000548.1:0-3011 GCA_046046045.1 Pseudomonadota bacterium
TCGGCGACAGGGACATAGGGTTCCCACTGCATGTACATGGTCTAGCCTTCGTTCACGGTGGCATGGATGTCGAGGCGGACCAGCCGCAGCAGGTCGGCATCGCTCAGCTCGGTCAGCCTGATCTCGTCGCCGCCGCCATCGAGCAGATCGGCGGCCAGGCGCTGCTTGTCGGCGATCATGGCATCGATGCGCTCCTCGATGGTGCCGCGGCAGACGAACTTGTGGACCATGACCTGGCGCTTCTGGCCGATGCGGAAGGCGCGGTCGGTGGCCTGGTTCTCGACCGCCGGGTTCCACCAGCGGTCGAAATGCACCACATGCGCCGCCGCGGTCAGGTTCAGGCCTGACCCGCCGGCCTTCAGCGACAGCACGAAGAACGGTGCGGCGTCGTCCTCCTGGAAGCGCCGCACCAGGTCCTTGCGCTCCTTCACGGCCGTGGTGCCGGTGAGCACGCAGCCGGAACGGCCGAAGATGCCGCCCAGGAAGGCCGCCAGCGGTGCGGTGGTCTCGGCGAACTGGCTGAAGACCAGCATCTTCTCCTGCTTGGCGGCGATGACCTCGGCCAGTTCGCGCAGGCGGCCGAGCTTGCCGCTGTCGGCCTCGGCCCAGGCGCCGTCGCCTAGCCACTGCGACGGATGGTTGCAGATCTGCTTGAAGCGGGTGAAGAACGCGAGCACCAGGCCCTTGCGGGCGACGCCCTCGACGCCGCCGGCCAGCGCCGCTTCCAGTTCCTGCACGCCCTGCTGGTAGAGGGCGGCCTGGGCCTTGGACAGGCCGCAGTAGGCGTTCATCTCGGTCTTGTCCGGCAGGTCGCTGATCACCGTCCTGTCGGTCTTGAGCCGGCGCAGGATGTAGGGCTGCACCAGGCGGCGAAGGGGCGCGTAGCCGCCGGGGCGGCCGGCCAGGTCCTTGGCATAGGCGGTGAAGGGCTTGGCGGCGCCCAGCAGTCCGGGATTCGCGAAGTCCATGATCGACCACAGATCGCCGAGGCGGTTCTCCACCGGCGTGCCGGTCAGGGCCAGGCGCGAGCCCGCCTTGAGCGCCTTCACCGCCTTGGTCTGGCGGGTGCCGGGATTCTTGATCGCCTGCGCCTCGTCGAGGATCGCCAGTCGCCACACGGTGCGGGCGATCCACGGCAGGCGGTGGACGGCGCCGTAGCTGGTGATGATCAGGTCGCAGTCCGCGATGCGTTCGGCGGGCAGACGCTCCAGGTCCGCCGGCGGCATCTCGGAGCCATGCGCCACCAGCACCCGCAGACCCGGTGCGAAGCGGGCCGCCTCCTGCGCCCAGTTGGCGAGCAGGGACGCCGGAGCCACGAGCAGGGACGGTGCCCGGCCTTCCGCACGCGCGCGCACGAGCAGCAGGGCCAGGACCTGGATGGTCTTGCCCAGGCCCATGTCGTCGGCCAGGACCGCGCCCAGGCGCAGGCGCGACAGCAGGTGCAGCCAGCGCAGGCCCACCGCCTGGTAGGGGCGCAGGGTGGCGTGCAGGTCCGGCCCTGGATCCACGGCGGACAGCCCCTGCGGGCTGCGCAGGCCGGCGAGGGTCTCCGCCAGCCAGGGGCCGGCGCTCACCTGCGCCCAGTCGGGTGCGATCTCGGCATCCGCATCACCGGCGGCCCCGCCGGCACCGGCGAGCAGGCGCATGGCCTCGTGGAAGCCCAGGCCCTCGGCCTTGGCCAGGCGTTCGACCTCGCGGAAGCGGGTCAGGGTCTGCTCCAACCGGGCCTGATCGACCTCGACCCAGCGGCCGCGCAGCCAGACCAGCCCCTGGCTGCCGCGCAGCAGGGTTTGCACCTCGGCCGCGCTGAGCGGTTCGCCATCGAGGGCGACGTTGAGCGAGAAGTCGAGCAGGGCATCCATGCCGAGCCGACTGGGTGCCTTGCCGCCGACGGTGACGCTGACGGTGGGTCGCGCCGGCCGGCGGGCCCGCCACTGCGCCGGCATGCGCACCACCACGCCGGCCTGCTCCAGGCGAGGGACATCGCCCAGCAGGGTCAGCGCTTCGCCGGCGGTCCAGCGCAGGGGCTGGAAGATCTCCTGGCGGTCGATCAGCCCCTTGAGCCAGACGCACTGCGCGGCCGCCCGCTGCAGGGGAGCCAACAAGGCCAGCAGGCGTTCCTTGTCGGCGGCTGCCGCGTACTCGCGCAGCGCCTCACCCAACGGCCGGTGCTGGGCCTTCCCCTGCGCCGACAGGCGCGTGCTGTAGGTGGCCAGGAAGGCGAAGGGGAACTGCTCGTCCTTCCGGTTCTCCGCCAGATGGAGGTGGACCCGCCCGACCAGGTTCCAGGCCGGGTTGCGCTCCTTCAGGTAGGCGTCGAGCGGCAGGCCGCTGTGCCGCAGGTCCGCATGCAGCGCCTGGTCGAGCTCCTGCCACAGCCGCTCCAGCACCGCGATGGAAAGGTATTCAGCGCCCGCCATCGGCGGTGCCGACCAGACCAGGGCCTGCAGGTCGCCCGCATCGGGAACCGGCACCCGGCCCGGCGTCCCGCCGCCGGCCTCTGGCTGGGGCAGGGTGCAGAGCGCGGTGAGGTAGCGCACCGCCACATCCCGCCACCACGCCGACACCGGCGGCAAGGCCGCGCCGACCTGCTCGCCCCCCAACAGCAGCAGCAGGGATCCGGAACCATGACCCAGGGCCGAGCCCATCACCAGGCGGCTGGCGATGGTGAAGGGCAGGTCGGGCGTGTCCGACGGGATCAGCGTCAGCTGGCCCTGCGGCGTCAGCGCCAGGGTGTGGGCGGGCTCCGGCAGCATCGTGGTCGGCATCAGACCATTCCCGGCCCGGTGTCCAACGGCGGCACATGGCGCAGCAGGTCCTCGACGGCATCGCGGGGTCCTGATGGATCGTGTCTGCAACGCGGATATGAGGATCGCTGGCACCCGATGCGGAGATGTGATCTTCCCCCGGTTTCGTGACCCCGGGGTTTAGCGAATCGGACAAAGACTCGCGGTGATGGGAGTGGTGGTCAAGATGGGTGCGTGCCGGTCGGAGGGAGGAACCCAGGTGGT
>JBJOKP010000549.1:0-3009 GCA_046046045.1 Pseudomonadota bacterium
CCTAACCTGGCCGGCTATTTCCGCAGCTTCGAGATGGACGTGGCCGGCCTGACCCGCGGCTACCACAAGCCCATCATGATCGCCGGCGGCCTGGGCCAGATCGAGGCCGGCCAGACCCACAAGCTGCCCTTCGGCCCCGGCGCCCTGCTGGTGCAGGTGGGCGGGCCCGGCATGCGCATCGGCATGGGTGGCGGCGCCGCCAGCTCCATGGCGTCGGGCGCCAACAGCGCCGCGCTGGACTTCGACTCGGTGCAGCGAGGCAACCCCGAGATCCAGCGCCGTGCCCAGGAACTCATCAACCAGTGCTGGCAGCTCGGGTCGGAGAACCCCATCCTGGCCATCCATGACGTGGGCGCGGGCGGCATCAGCAATGCCTTCCCCGAACTGGTCGATGGCGCCGGCATGGGCGCCCGCTTCGACCTGCGCCAGGTGCCGCTGGAGGAATCCGGCCTGGCGCCCAAGGAGATCTGGTGCAACGAGAGCCAGGAGCGCTACGTGCTGGCCATCGCGCCCGAGCGCTACGAGCAGTTCGCCGCCCTGGCCGCGCGCGAGCGCTGCCCCATCGCCGTGGTGGGCCGCGCCACCGCCGAGAAGGACCTCATCCTGGAGGACGGTCCGGACGGTGAGCGCGTCATCGACATGCCCATGGAGGTGCTGCTGGGCAAGCCGCCGCGCATGACCCGCGACGTGCAGCGCATCACCCGCCGCGAGGCCGCGCTGGATCTCACCGGCGTGGTGCTCGACGAGGTGGCCGTCTCGGTGCTGCGCCACCCCAGCGTGGCCAGCAAGCGTTTCCTCATCACCATCGGCGACCGCACGGTGGGCGGCCTCAGCCACCGCGACCAGATGGTCGGCCCCTGGCAGGTGCCGGTAGCCGACTGCGCCGTCACCCTGGCCGACTATGCTGGCCTGGCCGGCGAGGCCATGAGCCTGGGTGAACGCACGCCGCTGGCCGCGCTGGACGCCCCGGCCTCGGGCCGCATGGCGGTGGGCGAAGCGCTGACCAACCTGCTGGCCGCGCCGGTGACGCTGGATCGCGTCAAGCTCAGCGCCAACTGGATGGCGGCCTGCGGCGAGCCGGGTGAAGACGCCGCCCTCTACGACACGGTCAAGGCCGTGGGCCTGGAGCTCTGCCCGGCCCTGGGCGTGGGCATCCCGGTGGGCAAGGACAGCCTGTCCATGCGCACGCGCTGGAACGATGGGCAGAGCGGCGCCGCCCGCTCGGTAGTGGCGCCGGTCTCCCTCATCGTCACCGCCTTTGCCGCCATCGACAGCGTGGCCGGCAGCCTCACGCCCCAGCTGCAGGCCGGCGACACCAGCCTCATCCTGGTCGACCTGGGCCAGGGCAGGAAGCGCCTGGGCGGCTCCATGCTGGCCCAGGTGCTGGGCCGCTTCGGCGACCAGGTGCCCGACCTGGACGACCCGGCCGCGCTCAAGGCCCTGTTCGATGCGGTCAACGAGCTGCGCGCCGCCGGCAGCCTGCTGGCCTACCACGACCGCAGCGACGGCGGCCTCTGGGCGACGGTCTGCGAGATGGCCTTCGCCGGCCATGTGGGCGTGAGCCTGAACGTGGACCTGCTGGTCACCGAAGGCGACGGCATCAGCGACAGCCGCGCCGACGTGGGTGATTCCAAGAACTGGGCCGGCCAGGTGGGCGAGCGCCGCAAGGAGCTGACCCTGCAGGCCCTCTTCAACGAGGAACTGGGCGTGGTGCTGCAGGTGCCCACGGCCCAGCGCGACGCGGCCATCGCCGTGCTGCGCAAGCATGGTCTGTCGCGCCACAGCCATGTCATCGGCAAGCCCAACACCACCGGCCAGGTTGAGATCTGGCGCGATGCCAGAAAGATCTACGCCGCCCCGCTGCAGCAGCTGCAGCAGGCCTGGGACGAGGTCAGCAGCCGCATCGCCGGCCTGCGCGACCACCCGGCCTGTGCCCAGGCCGAACATGCGGCCGTGGGGGATGCGGCCGACACCGGCCTGGTGGTGGCGCCCAGCTTCGATCCGGCGGTCGACGTGGCAGCGCCCTTCCTGAACCTGGCGCGTCCGCGCGTGGCCATCCTGCGCGAGCAGGGCGTCAACAGCCACCTCGAAATGGCCTATGCCATGCACACGGCCGGCTTCGAGAGCGTGGACGTGCACATGACCGACCTGCAGCAGGGCCGCGCCGACCTGGCCGGCTTTGCCGGCTTCGTGGCCTGCGGCGGCTTCAGCTATGGCGACACGCTGGGCGCGGGGGAGGGCTGGGCCCGCTCCATCATGTTCAACCCCCGCCTGGCCGAGCAATTCCAGGCCTTCTTCGCCCGCCGGGACACCTTTGCCCTGGGCGTGTGCAACGGCTGCCAGATGATGGCGGCACTCGCGCCCATCATCCCGGGCGCCGAGGCCTGGCCGCGCTTCACCCGCAACAAGAGCGAGCAGTTCGAGGCGCGTTTCAGCCAGGTCGAGGTGCTGGAGAGCCCCTCCATCTTCTTCACCGGCATGGCCGGCAGCCGGTTGCCCATCGCCGTGGCCCATGGCGAGGGCTTTGCCGACTTCTCCCAGCGCGGTGATGCCGCCAAAGCCCTGCCGGCCATGCGTTTCATCAACGCCGCCGGCCAGCCCACCGAGGCCTATCCGGCCAACCCCAACGGCAGCCCGGCCGGCCTGACCGCGGTGACCACGCCCGATGGCCGCTACACCGTGCTCATGCCCCACCCCGAGCGGGTCTTCCGCAATGCCCAGATGAGCTGGACTAGCGGCGACCTGGCCGCCCACAGCCCCTGGATGCGCATGTTCCGCAACGCCCGGGTGTGGGTGGGACGCTGAGCGATCGTCACTCGCCCGGCGCCACCCCGCCCTCAGGGTGGGGCCCGCGGGCCTTCCTCACGGTCCGGATTCACGGTGAAGCGCTGCCGAGCGGGCAGGGCGGCCGGGACACCTCCTGGAGCGGCTAGCCTCCCGGCCGTCGCGGCGGCCGACCGGTCGCCATTCATCTTCTCTCGGAGCCCTCGTCCGTGGACCTGATCCTCC
>JBJOKP010000550.1:0-3002 GCA_046046045.1 Pseudomonadota bacterium
GACAACCGCCGCATCACCGTCAACGTCGCCTTCAGCTATGGCGGCCGCTGGGACGTGGTGCAGGCCGTGCAGGCGGCGGTGGCGGCGGGCCTGCGTCCCGACCAGATCACGGAGGCCAGCATCGGACGCTACATGGCACTGGCCGATGCCCCCGATCCCGACCTTTTCATCCGCACCGGTGGCGAGACCCGCATCTCCAACTTCCTGCTCTGGCAGATCGCCTACGCCGAGCTCTATTTCACCGACTGCCTCTGGCCGGACTTCGACGAGGCCCAGCTCGATGCCGCCCTGGCCGATTTCGCCCGCCGCGATCGCCGCTTCGGCGGCGTGAAGGAGGAGCCCGCTGCGCCCGCCCTCGCACCCGCGTCCGGCGCCGGTGCGTCCATCGGGACGGCCGCGACCGGTGGCGTCGCTGCCCAGCCGGCCGGGCGCCTGGGCGGCGAGCCGGCTTGACCGGCGCAGCCCCGCGCGCCTGCGTCCGCCGACTGCCGTCCGCTGTCCGCATTACCCATCCCGATTCCCGCTGCCACCGACCCGGAGCCCATCCGCCCGACATGCTGCGCCTGCGCGTCCTCACTGCCCTGGCCCTCCTGGCCATCCTGCTGCCTGCGCTGTTCGCGTCGGTGGCCTGGCCCTTCCTGGCCGTGACCATCGTGCTCATCGGTGCGGCGGGCTGGGAATGGTCGCGGCTCAACGCCCACCCGGGCGCCGTGGCCCTGGCCGCCGGTGCCCTGCTCGTGGCCGCCAGCCTGGCCTCGCTGCAGGGTGGTGCCCTGGCGCCCCTGCCGGCCTGGCTCTGGGGCCTGGCCACCCTGGTGTGGGTGCTGGGCGGGGCGATCGCCCTGCGCGTCGGGCCGGCTGGCTGGCCGCGCCTGCCGGTGCGCCTGCGCCTGGTGCTGGGCCTGCTGCTGCTGTGGCTGGCCTGGGCCGCCCTGGTGCGGGCGCGCCAGCTGGGCATCAACTTCCTGCTCTCGCTGCTGTGCCTGGTGTGGATGGCCGACATCGCCGCCTACTTCAGCGGCCGGGCCTTCGGCCGCCGCAAGCTGGCCCCCGCCATCAGCCCGGGCAAGAGCTGGGAGGGCGTGGCCGGCGGCGTGCTGGGCGTGCTGCTGCTGGCCGCCGTCTGGCTGCAGATCGACGCCAGCCTGGCGGTCGACGGCCCCAGCCTCTACAGCCTGCTGTGGCAGCGCGGCGGCCTGCTGCTCCTGCTGCCGGCGCTGCTGTATCTCGCGGCTTTCAGCGTGGTGGGCGACCTGTGTGAATCCCTGGTCAAGCGTGCGGCCGGCATGAAGGACAGCAGCCAGCTGCTGCCCGGCCACGGCGGCGTGCTGGACCGCATCGACGCCCTGCTGCCCGTCTGCCCGCTTGCCCTGGGCCTGCTCGCCTGAGTCCATCCCCCCTGTCTGCGATGTCTCCCACCGTGCCCCCTGCTGCCCCCCTCGACCGGCCCCAGCGCATCTGCGTGCTCGGCGCCACGGGCTCGATCGGTGGCAACACCCTGGACGTGATCGCCCGCCATCCGGAGCGCTACGAGGTCTTTGCCCTCAGCGCCCACAGCCAGGTCGAGCCCCTGCTGGCCCTGTGCCGCCAGCACCGGCCGCGTTATGCCGTGATGCCGGATGCCCAGGCCGCCACCCGCCTGGCCGCCGGCCTGCGCGACGCCGGCCTGGCCACCGAGGTGCTGCATGGCGAGGCGGCCCTGGCCCAGGTCGCCGCCCATCCCGAGGTGGATGCGGTGATGGCCGCCATCGTCGGTGCCGCCGGCCTGGGGCCCTGCCTGGCCGCAGCCCGTGCCGGCAAGCGCCTGCTGCTGGCCAACAAGGAGGCCCTGGTGCTGGGCGGTGCGCTGTTCATGAACGCGGTGAAGCAGGGCGGCGCCACCCTGCTGCCCATCGACAGCGAACACTCCGCCATCTTCCAGTGCCTGCCGCTGGACCGCGCCGCCTGGCCGGCCACGATCGACCACATCGTGCTGACGGCCTCGGGCGGGCCCTTCCGCCAGCGCGACCCGGCCAGCCTGGCCAGCGTCACGCCCGACGAGGCCTGCGCCCATCCCAACTGGGTCATGGGCCGCAAGATCTCGGTGGACTCGGCCACCATGATGAACAAGGCGCTGGAGGTCATCGAGGCACGCTGGCTCTTCGACCTGCGGCCCGAGCAGATCAAGGTGCTCATCCATCCGCAGAGCATCGTGCACTCCATGGTGGTGTGCCGCGACGCCTCGGTGCTGGCCCAGCTGGGCACGCCCGACATGCGCGTGCCCATCGCCTACGGCTTGGCCTACCCGGAGCGCATCGTCTCGGGCGCCTCCTGGCTGGACCTGCTCGCCAGGCCCCAGCTCAGCTTCGAGGCCGCCGATGCGGCGCGTTTCCCCGGCCTCTACCTGTCCTGGCAGACGCTGGCCGCCGCCCCCGGCAGCACGGCGGTGCTCAATGCCGCCAACGAGGTGGCGGTGGAACATTTCCTGACCGGCCGCCTGCGCTTCGACCAGATCCACCAGCTCAATGCCGCCACCCTGGAGCGCTGCCTGCCCGAGGCCGGCGAGGCTGACAGCGTGGCCGGCCTGATGGCCCTCGACGCCCGCAGCCGCCGCCATGCCGGCGAGCTTGCGCAGCGAACCTTCTCCCCGGCGTGAGACTCTGTCTGCCATGACCACCCTGCTGGCTTTTGTCGTCACCCTGGGCCTGCTCATCCTCGTGCATGAGTGGGGCCACTACCGCATGGCGCGCGCCTGCGGCGTCAAGGTGCTGCGTTTCTCCATCGGCCTGGGCCGGCCCATCTGGCGGCGCCAGCGCGGCGAGACCGAATGGGTCATCGGCCTGCTGCCCCTGGGCGGCTATGTCAAGATGCTTGACGAGCGCGAGGCGCCGGTGGCCCCGGCCGAGCTGCCGCGGGCCTTCAACCAGCGTCCGCTCTACCAGCGCGCCGCCATCGTGATCGCCGGCCCGGCCGCCAACCTCATCCTGGCCGTGCTGCTCTACGCCCTGTCCTTCTGGATAGGC